>JACPZD010000040.1 GCA_016195665.1 Gammaproteobacteria bacterium
GACAAAATAGGAGGCAACCGGCACGGCGTAGAGTCACTGTGGGCGCCATGTCGCGCAACGAAGTGTAGCGACGTGGCGGACGCAGGACGAACGCGGGCCGCCGGAGGCAATACACGCCGCCCATTTTTCGCTCCCGAAATCGGATGGATCCATTTCGGGTTTCGCGAAAAATGGCGACGCAATCGAAATAAAAACCCGCCTGTTGGCGGGTTTTTTATCCGTGCCGAGTGATGTCAGGCCGGTTGCAAGGAATAACCGCGTAGCCGTTGAGCAAAGTCCTGCAAGGCTTGGATGCCGGTCGCCTCGGCCTGTTTGCACCACTCCTGCAGGGCTTGCAGCAGATGCTCCTGCGTCGCGGTGGAGCGCTGCCAGATTTCCTGCAGACGCTGCTTGTATTGATACACGATCTCCAACCGCTGGCTGACGCTCAACACGCTCTGCAACCGGTGTTTGGCCTCTTCACTCATGAGCGATTCCTCGCGCACCAGTAGGGCCTTGGCGCGTTTTAACATCGCGCGATACGTTCCATTGGCGAGGCGTACTTCTTCCTTGTGGACACGCCCCAGCACGTCTTCAGCGTAGTGCGCCATTACCCGGAAGCGGTGGGTGATGACTGCCCTCACGGTGTCCATGTCTATCATGGGTTTGGCGGTCACTATGACCGGTTCGGGTGCGACCTTCTTCACGCGCGCCAGGCCCAGTATTTCCAGGATGCGGATGTACAGCCAGCCGATGTCGAACTCCCACCACTTGGAGGAGAGCTTGGCGGAACTGCCGAAGGAGTGATGGTTGTTGTGCAGTTCTTCGCCGCCGATGAGGATGCCCCACGGCACGATGTTCCTCGAGGCGTCCGCGCACTCATAGTTGCGGTAGCCCCACCAGTGGCCGATGCCGTTGATCACGCCTGCGGCGGTGACCGGTATCCAGGCCATTTGCACCGCCCAGATGGTGATGCCGGCCGCGCCAAACAGCACCACGTCGATCACAAACATAATGGCTATACCCAAGGCGGAGTGCTTGGTGTAGACATTGCGTTCCAGCCAGTCATCAGGCGTATTGTGGCCGTAATTGTCCAGGGTTTCCTGGTTTTTGGATTCAGCGCGGTACAGCTCGGCGCCCTGCCAGAACACCTTACGGATGCCATAGATCTGCGGGCTGTGAGGATCGTCTTTGGTTTCCACCTTGGCGTGGTGCTTGCGGTGTATCGCCACCCATTCCTTGGTTACCATGCCGGTGCTCAGCCACAGCCAGAAGCGGAAGAAGTGGCTGGGGATAGGGTGCAGGTCCAGTCCGCGATGCGTCTGATGGCGGTGCAGGTAGATAGTGACGCCCGCGATGGTGATGTGGGTCATGATCAGCGCCGCCGCGACATAGCCCCAAAGGGAAAGGTTTAATACACCGTCTATCATGTAGTGCTCCAATAGCCTATAAAGTTGAACATACTATAGTGCAATGCGCCGGGTGCGTCTAGCCGAATTACGTCCCGTATTGTTTTCGATAGGCATGAATCTTGCCTAAGGCCTCTTGGCAATCCGGTTGATGAGTTAGATAGTCGATGATAACATCAAGATTGACGATATTCACTACTTTTAGCCGATAAAGAGCCTCTGTCTCTTGTATTGCCGACAGTTCGCCCTTGCCGCGCTCCTGACGATCCAGGGCAATCGCGAGCCCCACAGTCTTTGCCCCGGTTGCTGCGATGATCTCCACGGACTCCCGCACCGAGGTGCCTGCGGTAATCACGTCATCCACAATCAGCACCCGGCCGGCGAGCGGTGCGCCGACGGTGATGCCCCCCTCGCCGTGAGTTTTGGCCTCCTTGCGGTTAAAGGCATAGGGCACATCGCGCCCGTGCTGCTCCGCCAAGGCGATGCTGACCGCCGCAACCAAAGGGATGCCCTTGTAGGCGGGGCCGAACAGCATGTCGTAGGCGATCCCTTCGTTCGTGATGGCGGCTGCATAGTACCGGCCGAGGCGGGCCAGGCTCGCGCCGGTGTTGAACAGGCCGCTGTTGAAAAAGTACGGGCTCACGCGTCCGGACTTGAGGGTGAATTCGCCAAAGCGCAGTGCGCCGATCTCCAGGGCGAAGTCGAGAAATTCACGTTGATAGTCTTGCATGCGTTGAATGAGGCTCCGTTTATACTGATAGTAGAGAATGCACTAGGCCGAGTGTGCCGCAGGCGATAATCACCGGGACTACGCCGGCGCGATAATGAACGAGCGCAATAAAGGCCAGCGCGCTCAATAACGCAGAAAACCACGCAAAACTCGCGCCAAACCCCTGCGGCCAGAACACATGATACGCAAAAAACAGCGCGAGATTGAGTATCACCCCCACCACGGCGGCAGTGATGGCGGTGAGCGGCGCGGTAAATTTAAATGACTTTTTTAGCAGCGCCCGGATGTCCGCTCCGCCACGACCCGTTTTTAAACCCAACTAATTTTTAGTTCATGTTCGACTTGCTTAAATTCCTTGTCACCCGTCACCAGTTCTGCTTTGTGCTCCTTGGACAGCGCCGCCGCGAAGCAATCCGCAAAGGACATGCGGTGCTTGGCTTTGAATGTTCCGGCAATACGCGCCAGCTTCCAGTCAGCATCCGCAAATTCGATTCCAAGCAGCCTTAGCCCATCTATTGCCTTGTCCGCCTCGGTTTCGGATATTTCCCTCGCGAGGATGTACCAGACCTCTCCGGCGTTCACGACCGGCATGAGCAGCGGTATTCCATGCTCATGGGCGTCGCTGATCAGCTCCGCCACCTTCTGACCCGAGCTTTCGTCCTCCAGGTAGGCCAGCACCGCCCACGAATCGAGGACGAGCGCCTTGGGTTTACGTGACATTTAGAGTTCCTTTTCGCGCTTCTTTTCAGCCGCCAGCGCCTTGAGCAGCCCCTTGCCCTTGTATTTCCCCCGCATGCTCTGGATATACTCATGGGTAATCGGGGTGAGGACAATCTTGTGCGTCTGTTCGTCCACGTCAATCTGGATTCTTGTCCCCTCCTTCATCCCAAGCCTCCTCCGCACCTTTGACGGGATCACGATCTGTCCTTTAACGGTCAGGTAAGTTTCTATGGCGATACCCTCTATTTCTGATGTTGTTTGAATTTATACCATTATTGAAAATGTAAGTCAAATAGTAAATTTCACACATTCTGTATAAGGTGGACCAAGCTGAATGCTCGCGCGGGCAACCGACACAGCTCGCATCTGCGCCCAAAGGGGTGCGCCACAGTGCAATTTCAGGTAGGCTTCGAGCATGCGCATCATCACCCTCAACGTCAACGGCGTCCGCTCGGCTTGCATCAAGGGGTTTTTCCCTTGGATGCTGAAACAAAAACCCGACGTCGTTTGCTTGCAAGAGACCAAG
The DNA here is from genome assembly GCA_016195665.1 of Gammaproteobacteria bacterium. Classification (NCBI taxonomy): domain Bacteria; kingdom Pseudomonadati; phylum Pseudomonadota; class Gammaproteobacteria; species Gammaproteobacteria bacterium. The sequence continues at coordinate 3,365 of JACPZD010000040.1, forward strand.
GCGCAGGAGCATCAGCTACCGGAAGAGGCCCTGCACCCGCATGGCTGCCACTCCTATTTTCACGACGCCGTAAAAAAAGGCTACAGCGGCGTCGCGCTGTACTGCAAACGCAAACCGGACAAGGTCATCATGGGCCTGGGCTGGCCGGATTTCGACGCCGAAGGACGTTATATCGAGGCGCGTTTCGGAAACCTGAGTGTGGTGTCGTTGTATCTGCCATCCGGCTCGTCCGGACCGGAGCGGCAAGCGGTGAAATTTGATTGCCTGAAGCGCTTTGTCCCGGTGCTCAAAAAAATGCGCAAAAGCAAACGCGAATACATCATCTGCGGCGACTGGAACATCGCGCACAAAAACATTGACCTCAAAAACTGGCGCGGAAATCAAAAAAACTCCGGCTTCCTGCCCGAAGAGCGCGCCTGGATGGATCAGTTGTTCGGCAAGCTCGGCTTTGTGGATGCGTTTCGCGTGGTGAATCAGGAACCGGAACAGTATACGTGGTGGTCCAACCGTGGCCAGGCGTGGGCTAAAAATGTGGGTTGGCGCATTGATTATCACGTTATCACGCCGGGACTCGTGGATAAGATCAAAGCCGCTGCGATTTATAAAGCACAACGCTTCTCCGATCATGCGCCGCTGACGATAGATTATGATTATACTTTGTGATGGCAAGTTGCTTGAGAAGGTGATGGGTTGCGCTTATGCTCCACCCATCCTAAGAGCAAAATAAATTTGAGTAGGAGGAACATATGAAACTGAAGCAAATCGAAGACGAGGCTCTGCATCTATCAGAGAATGAGAGAGCCGAATTGGCACAGAAATTATTGCTTAGTCTTGATGCGCCGTCTGAAAACGAAATCGCCGAAGATTGGTTGGTGGAAGCCAAACGGCGGGCACGCGAATTAGACGAAGGAACTGTACAACCTGTTCCTGCAGAGGAGGTTAGACGTAAGGCGCAGGCGTTATTGCGGTGAGTTATGTGTTTCATCCAGCCGCAGAGGCTGAGCACCTTGAGTCCGTTGCCTACTTCGAGTTGAAGAGACCGGGGCTTGGTGCTTCCTACCTTTCGGAGTTCGAAGAAATTATGGCGCAAGTATGTGAGGCGCCGCACCGGTATCCAATCGAAATGGCGTCTGATATCAGGCGTATCGGAATGAAACGTTTTCCCTACACAGTACATTTTCGTGAGGTTTCTGGCTCCGTTCAAGTATTGGCAGTTGCGCATCATCGCCGCCAGCCTGGTTATTGGCTGGGCAGGCTCTAATTAAACCCATTTTAAGTGATACTTAAAGACTACCTCTCCATCTTTACTAACCGCCGCGTGGGCGTGGTGCTGCTGCTTGGATTTTCCTCCGGCCTGCCGCTGGCGCTTTCCGGCGGCACGTTGCAGGCGTGGATGACGACGGCGGGGGTGGATTTGAAAACCATCGGCATCTTTACGCTGGTGGGGTTGCCTTACACGCTCAAGTTTCTCTGGGCGCCGTTCATGGATCGCTTTGTGCCGCCATGGCTGGGGCGGCGGCGTGGCTGGATGGTCGCCACGCAGCTTGCGCTCATGCTGGGTATTGCGGCGATGGGAGTGGGTTCGCCGCAACATGCGTTGTGGGCCTTGGCGGCGCTCGCCCTGTTTGTCGCCTTCACCTCCGCTTCGCAGGACATTGCATTCGACGCCTACCGTGCCGACGTGTTGCGCCCGGTTGAGCGCGGTGCGGGCGCGGCGGTCTCGGTGTTCGGTTACCGCATCGCCATGCTGGTGTCGGGTGCGGGCGCGTTGATTATGGCCGATTTTCTTGACTGGCGGACGACCTATCTCATTTTGGCGGCGCTGATGACGGTGGGTGTCCTGGCTACGCTGTGGGGTCCGGAACCCGAGCAACAAGTCGTCCCGCCACGCACGCTGCAAGAGGCGGTATGGGGGCCTCTGCAAGAATTCTTCACCCGTGACAGCGTCTCCGCAGGGCTGGGGATTTTGATGCTGATCGTCCTGTACAAATTGGGGGATGCCTTCGCCGGCGCCTTGAGCACCGCCTTTTTGTTGCGCGGCGTGGGTTTTTCATTGAGTGAGGTGGGTGCGGTCAACAAGGCGCTGGGGCTGGCTGCGTTGTTGCTGGGCGCGTTGTTCGGTGGCGTACTGATGCCCAAGCTGGGACTGTACCGCTCCTTGATGATCTTTGGCATATTGCAGGCGGTCTCGAATCTCAGCTTCATGGTGCTCGCCTGGGTGGGCAAGAGCTATGTGATGCTGGTGACGGCCGTGGTGTTTGAGCAGGTCACCGGCGGTATGGGCACGGCGGCCTTTGTCGCGCTGCTCATGGCGTTATGCAATCACCGCTACACCGCCACGCAATTCGCGCTGTTTTCCGCGCTGGCCGCGTTCGGCAGACAGTATCTCGGTCCGCCGGCGGGTCTGCTTGCGGATTCCCTGGGCTGGGTGACTTTCTTCTTTATTACCACGCTCGCCGCGCTCCCCGGCCTGTGGCTGTTGCGGAAGATGCGGATTCGTATCAACAGCCTTGATAACAACACGAAGCACGAACAGGTTTCTCCTCCCTAACAGACTGTTGAAAAAGCCCATCCATGGACTTTTTCAACACGGCCGCTCCTGCGCATCCCTGCGCTCGCGGCATTGGGGCGTCCTGCCCGGCACAAAGCAAAAAGTGCGATTTTTGCTTTGCTCCATTGTTCAAGCACCTACACCGTGCTTGAACAATGGCGGTTCATCCCTGCACCGCACGCAGGCTGTTTTTCAACAGCCTGCTAAACGCTGTCCCCCGCAGTAATTATTACCCCAACCTAATCGTAAAGTCCGCTGCGCATTACATCGGCGGCAACATTGATTTACATCAATGCCCTGCGACCGCGGGCTTCTTAGCATAAAGTGACCTTCCTGGCGCACCGGCATGCCGTTGGTTCGCCAGGTTCAAGGCAAACCCTTCATCCAATAAACCTTCAGGAGGATCATCTCATGTCTCAACAATTCATCTATTGGCTGCAAAAATGGCGTTTTCCAGGGGCGTTGGTCCTGTTACTCCAGGTTGGCGTTATGCTGTTTCCGCAATCAGCGCAGGCTATACCGGCGTTCGCGCGACAATATAATCTTACCTGCGTCACGTGTCATGCCGCCTTTCCCCGGCTCAACAGCTTTGGCAAGGACTTCATCTCCCAAAATTACCGGCTGCCGAACTGGAAGGAGACTACCGCGGACATCGGTGACGACATGCTCGCGCTGCCTAAGTTTCCGCCGTTCGCCATACGCGCGCAGGCCTACGTGACGGGGCGGCAGGGCAAGGAGATAGACCCGGTGACCGGCCCGACGGGCAACAGCGCCAACTTCGATTTCCAGTCGCCGTATCTTATCAAGCTGATCTCCAGCGCACCATTGTCGGATCACATCACCTATTATTTTTACGGCATCTTCGCGGAGAAGGGGAACAATGGCAGTACGGTGATTGAAGACGCCTGGTTCCGGCATGACGATTTAGGCGGCACCGGCGTCGGCGGGATGCTCGGCCAGTTTCAGCTCTCCGACCTGATGTACCAGCGTGAGACGCGCTTGACCGTGCAGGACTTCATGGTCTACCGCATGGCGGGCATCACCTATGATCGCGGCGTGCTGTTCGACCGTGGACTGGGGCCGCTGACACTGGCGTTGGGGGTGGTCAACGGCAGCGGGATAGATCAAAACTTCAACGTGAACAGTCCGGGGTTCAACCGCCCTGACAGGATGTTCGACAACGACCGCGGCAAGAGCGTGTTCGGGCGCCTCGGCGGCAAGCTCGGCCCTGTTTCGGTCGGGTTGTTCGGACTCACCGGTAAGCAGAAGAGTATCGCCATAGGCAACGCCGGCACGCAGACCGGCGGCCGCAAGACCGATAAGCGCGTGTTCGGCCTGGACATCTCCGGCGATAACGGCCAGTGGTACTGGTTCGGTCAGGCGTTGTGGAACAAGTGGGACAAGTTCCTGGATCAAGACCCCGACAAAAACTACAGTTGGTTCGGCGGTTTTGCCGGCGTGGACTATGTGTACAACGACCGTTGGACGTTTTCGCTGCTCTATAACTACGCGAACAACGACGGTTTCAAGAATACCGGCACTGTGTTTGAGGGGATCAAGATGAACGCCCTGACCGCTACCGCCTCGTATTACTTCATGCGCAACGTCAAAGGCGTGATGGAGGCGACGGTGGATTTTCAGAAGAAGGATAATGATCCCGACTTCGTGGGCCATGAGACGAAGGAGGGTTACGTTCTATTCGGTATTGACGCGGCCTTCTGAGCCGGCTTGAAATATTGTTCAGCCTACCCGGCAGCGCAGGCTGCCGGGTTTTTTATTCCAGTTTCATGGGAATAATAAACATCTGCATACCGCGCAGATGCAACCGCCGCTGCAATGCAAGTGCAGTCTGGTTGTGCAGCAGGCGCGTCAACCAGTTATCGTGCACGAACACCAGCTTGCTCGCGAAAAACATGCTGTTGGGAAATTCCTTGCCCACCTGTTCCGCGAGTTGCGTCAGCTGCTCGACTGGATCGGTGCCGTAGCTTTCGTAGGATACAGCCGCCCAGCCGCGACTGTGGCAGTAGTTGACGTGATGATTCAGCGCCGCCCGCACGACGTACTGAAGTGTTTCGAGTGTGTTCTGCCCCCTGTAGCTTTGCGAATCGACCTCACCCGCGCCGAGAAAAATAAAATTTTTGAAATGTCCCGGAAACAGGCGCTGCACCCACAGCAGTGTGTGCATCGCGGCGCCGCGGCTATGACCTGACAGAAACACGGCCGTCGGTTGCTGCGGATCGAGCGGCGGAGGTTTTTCCACCGGCTCGATGGGCGCCGTCGCAAACAGTTTATCGATCGCACGTAACTGTGTCCGCGTCTCTTCATAATGGCGCTTGATCACGAGGCAGATTCCAATCACCATGCTGGTGATCAACACCGTCGCCCAGCCGCCTTCGGTGAATTTTTCCACCACCATAACAAGCAACATGCCGCCCGTGACGGTAAGACCGAGCAGAGACAACGGCAGACGCCAGCGCCATTTTCTTTCATCGAAGCGGTGCTGCCACCAATAAACGCTCAGGCCCAGCAGCGACAAGGAAAAGGTCAGGAACACATTGATGCTGTAAAGCACTACCAGTGTCCCGACGCTGCCCCCGCTCCATATCAATACCGCCAGCGCCGTGAGCCCCATGAGCAACACGCCGTTTTGCGTGACCAGACGGCCGGAGAGATGGAGGAATTGCCGCGGCACCCAGGAGTCCGCCGCCATATTGGCAAGCACCGCGGGGCCGCCGAGGAAGCCGGTGTTGGCGGCGACAAACAGCAGACCCGCCTCCAACGCCATCACAATCAAAAGCAGCGCGTGGCTCACGTCCCAACCCTGCCATTGCAGGCCACTCAGGATGGAACCGAACGTCACGGCGTTGAGTGTCTGGCCGGCGACGGGTTTCGCGTCCCACAACAAATACAGCAGAATGATTCCTCCCGCGGTAAAGGCAAGTGATGTTGCCAGATAAAACATCGTCCAGCGCCCGGTGCGTACGCGCGGCTCGGCCAGCGTGTTGACGTTGTTTGACACTGCCTCGAGGCCGGTGTACGTACCGCCGCCCAGCGAGTAGGCGCGCAAAAACAATGCGACAACGAATATCCAACCCGCCTGCTGGTTCAAATTCATTGTTTCCTGAATCGTGTCGGGGATGAGGCTGGGCAGGCGCTCGGCGTGAGCTAAAATCCCGTACACGATGAGCGCGGCATGCGTGAGCACAAAACCCAGAAAGATGGGCATCAACACCTTGATGGACTCCTTCATACCGCGGAGGTTAAGCACGATCAACAGCAGCGTAAGCGCGATGGCGGTTTCCAGTTTCCATGCCTGTGCCGAGAGCGGCAACAGACTGAACAGGGCGTCCACGCCGCTCGCAATCGAGATTGCAATGGTGAGTACATAGTCCACGATGAGCGCGGCGCCGGAGACCAGGCCGGTGTGTGGGCTGATGAGTTGCGTTGCCACCTTGTAACCGCCGCCGCCCGACGGAAACAGCTCGATCACCTGGTTGTAGGCGAGCGATATGATGAACACCGTGAGTGCGGTAACGACGGCGAGATAAAGTCCGAGATGCGTATGCTCACCGAGGGCGAGGAAGCCGAGTTCCGGCCCGTAGGCGGAGGAGGAAAGTCCATCCGCGCCAAGCCCGACCCAGGCCAGGAAAGCCACCAGCAATATGTGCCGGCGCGTTCCGGGCTCGAGCGGATTACGCGGCGCCCCTACAAGCAGTTGGCGTATGCGGGAGAAACTCAACATGATTTGGTGAGAAATATCTTACGCCGGCATGACTGGCCAGCGCTCAAGCGTTCCCGCTCGACTCGGGCGGCCGGCGTTGAAAGCGGTACAGCGCAATCTCGCCCAGCAGATTGGGCAACAGCCGCATCCACCAATTGGTCCGGTGCGCCTGATCCACCACGGTGCGCTGCAATATGATGATGCCCTTTTTTGCGCACAGGCGCTCGAAATCCTTCAGTGTGCAGAGGTGGATATTCGGCGTGCTGTACCAGTCGTTGGGAAGATTGCGCGACACGGGCATGTGGCCGCCGAACAGGATCTGCAGGCGGTTCGGCCAGTAGCCGAAGTTGGGAAAGCTCACGATGCCCTCGCGACCGACGCGCAGCATTTCGTCCAGCAAGCGCTCAGGGTAGAACACCGCCTGCAAGGTCTGCGACAGCACCACATAGTCGAACGAATCGGCGTCGAAATCGGACAGCCCGGCGTCGAGGTCGGTCTGGATCACGTTGACCCCGGACTCGATGCACTTCAGGATTTTGTCCTCGTCTATCTCCAGGCCGTAGCCGTTTACCCTGCGGCTGGCATGCAAATAGGCGAGCAGTGAGCCGTCGCCGCAGCCCAGGTCGAGCACGCGGCTGTCAGGCGCGATCCACTCGCTGATGATCTCGAGATCGGGACGTAAGACCATCAGGCGCCGACCTCTTTGGCGATCCGGCCGAGATAGGCGTGCAGGATCGCCAGATAGCGCGGGTTAGGGATGAGAAAGGCATCGTGTCCCTCTTGCGAGGCGATCTCGGCATAGCTCACGTCGAGATCATTATCCTGCAAGGCGTGCACGATCTCGTGCGAGCGCGCGGGCGGGAAGCGCCAGTCGCTGGTGAACGCAAGCACCAGAAAACGCGCCGTCGCCCGCTTAAGCGCCGCCGAGAGGCTATGATCGAATTCCGCGGCGGGATCGAAGTAATCGAGCGCCTTGGTCATCAGCAGATAGGTGTTGGCGTCGAAGCGCTCGACAAACGACTGCCCCTGGTAGCGCAGATAGCTCTCGACCTGGAACTCCACGTCGAAGCCGAAACTGAGTTTGCCCTCGCGCAGCTCGCGTCCGAATTTGGCGCGCATCGCATCATCGGAGAGATAGGTGATATGACCCAACATGCGGGCGAGCATCAGTCCGCGGCGCGGCACTACACCCTGTTCATAGTAATGCCCCGCGTGAAAGTCTGGATCGGACATGATGGCTTGGCGCGCGATCTCGTTGAAGGCGATATTTTGGGCGGACAATTTGGGCGCCGCGGCAATCACAATCGCATGGCGCAGGCCGTCGGGATAATCCATCGCCCACTGCAGGGCCTGCATCCCGCCGAGGCTGCCGCCGATGATCGCCGCCCACTGTTTGATTCCCAATGCTGCGCCGAGGCGCGCCTGACTGTTCACCCAGTCGCGCACCGTGATGATGGGGAAGTCCGGGCCGTAAGGCTTGCCGGTGGCCGGATTAACGGTGGTCGGGCCGGTGGAGCCCTTGCAGCCACCGAGATTATTGGGAGAGACCACAAAGAAGCGGCGCGTGTCGAAGGGTTTCCCCGGGCCGATGCAACTGTCCCACCAGCCCGGTTTTTTGTCCGCCATGCTGTGGAAGCCTGCCGCATGGTGATCGCCGGAGAGCGCGTGGCAGATGAGAATCGCGTTGCTGCGTGAGGCGTTCAGCTCGCCGTAGGTCTCATAGATCAGTTCGTAGTTGTCGAGCGTGCGCCCGCAGTCGAGCGCCAGCGGTTCATCAAAGCGCAGCGTTTTCGGCGTGACCAGTCCGGCCGAATCGGCCGGAATCGTAATGGGCATCTCAGCGTAACGGTCTATTGTCCAAGTGGCCGCTCAGTCTAATGACTACTGCATAACAGCGCAACAGGCGTGGAAATACGCCTTGACCTGATGCGCGTAACATAAGACATTACGCCTGAGCATTGCTATGAATCAAACTGAAAACATTTATGATGTAGCCATCGCCGGCGGCGGCATCGTCGGGGCGACGCTGGCCTGCGCGCTGAGTGGCGGCGGCATGCGTGTGGCGGTGATCGAGGCCAAACAGCCCGAGGCCTCTACTGAACGGATAGACCCTCGCGTCAGCGCCATCAGCCGCGGCTCGGTGCGGATTCTTGAGTCGCTGGGCGTGTGGCGGGCCATGACCGCGCAGCGCGTGAGCCCGTTTCGCGAGATGCAGGTGTGGGATGCCAGCGGCTCTGGCAACATCCACTTCGACAGCGCCGATACCGGCATGGATACGCTGGGTTATATCGTCGGAAACAGTGTGATTCTGGTGGCGCTATGGGAGAAGCTGCACAATTCCACGGCAATAGATATGTACTGTCCCGCGCGGATCGCCACCGCAACCTGGCGGGGGGAGCGCGTCACGCTGACGCTCGATGACGGGCGGCTACTTGACGCCAGGCTGCTCATCGGCGCCGACGGGACGGATTCGACGGGACGGCGTCTTGCGGACATCACGACGCGCGGCTGGGATTACCATCAAACCGCCCTGGTGGCGACGGTGCGCACGTCGCACCCCCATCACGAGACCGCCTGGCAGCGCTTTTTGCCGGGCGGCCCGCTGGCCTTTCTGCCGCTTGCCGATGGCTCATCGTCCATTGTCTGGACGCTTCCCACCGAGCAGGCCGCACGCTTGCTCACTCTGAGCGACGACGCCTTTGTAAACGAATTGCAGAAGGCTCTGGGTGTTCCGCCCGTGCACGGTTATCAGGGCTTGGGGCTGGGCAAGATACTCGAGGCCGGGCCTCGGCTCAGTTTTCCGCTCCGGCTCATCCATGCCGACCAGTATGTCAAGGAGCGCCTCGCGCTCATCGGCGACGCCGCCCACACCATTCATCCGCTCGCGGGCCAAGGCGTCAATCTGGGTATCAGCGACGCGGCGGCGCTGGCCGAGGTGTTGGGCGAGGCCCGCTCTCAAGGCAAAGACATCGGCGCGCTCAGGGTGTTGCGCCGCTATGAGCGCTGGCGTAAGGGTGATAATCTCATCATGATCGCGGCGCTGGAGGGGATTAAACGACTGTTTGCGGCCAACCTGCCCCCGCTGCGCTGGGCGCGCAGCCAGGGGCTTGCCCTCACGGACCGCGCCTGGCCTGTGAAGAATATGATCATGCGCCTCGCCATGGGCATGGCGGGGGATTTACCCAAGCGGGCGCGGAGCGGTCTGAATGAGACGATGTGCTAATGGCCTGCTTTGTGCAGACTAAGAGCTTATCCACAAATAATTTACCGCAGAGGACGCAGAGGAATACCTTCAAGAAGGGTTTGTTTCTCCTCCGCGCCCTCCGTGGTGAAGCCTTTTCATCGCAAGGGAGACACAGGGGAGCTATTTATGGATATGCTCTAAGGCTATCGCGGTATACTAGAACAATGCGAAAGTGGCGAAATCGGTAGACGCGCTGGTTTTAGGTGCCAGTGGGGCAACCCGTGAGAGTTCGAGTCTCTCCTTTCGCACACTGACACCTTAAAAAAACCTGTCCGCCACCCAATATTGATGACAATGAGGTAGTAAGCGATGCACGTTTCAGTTGAAGCCACAAAAGGTCTTGAGCGTTCTATCACGGTCGAGGTGCCCGAAGAACATATTGCGCAAGAGGTCCAGAAGCGCCTCAAGTCGCTGGCCGGCCGGGTCAAGCTGGACGGTTTTCGCCCCGGCAAGGTGCCGCTGCAGGTGGTGGAGCAGCGTTTCAAGGGTCAGGTGCGCGAGGAGGTGGTGCGGGATACCCTCCGCAGCAGCTTCGAGGAGGCCGTTGCCAAGGAAAACCTGCGTCCGGCGGGCGGTACCGACATCAAGAGCGTTGAAGGGCAACCCGGCCGGGGTCTGAGCTATAAGGCCACCTTCGAGGTCTACCCTGAGATCAATCTCGCCTCCTTCGAAGGGTTCAAGGTCACCAAGCCCGAGGCGGCGATTACCGAGCAGGACGTGGACAAGATGCTCGAGACCCTGCGCAAGCAGCGCCAGGGCTGGCAACCCGCCGATCGGGAGGCGCGTGACGGAGACCAGCTACAGGTCAGCTTCACGCTGCTGAACGAGGAGGGCGAGCAGGTCGGCCCCGACAGCCAGACCAGCGTGGTGCTCGGCGCCAGCATACTGGGCAAGGACATCGAAGCAAAGCTGCTGGGCCTGAAAGCAGGGTCTGATGTGGTTATCGAGAAAACCGCTCCCGCTAATCATCCCGACCCGGCGCGCGCCAGCAAAACGGAGCGCTATCGCATCAAGCTGATCTCGCTGTTTGAGCCGATCCTGCCGGAATTAGATGAGGCCTTTATCCGCGACTTCGGCATAGAGTCCGGTTCGCTCGACGAATTGCGTGTCGAGGTGCGAGCCAACATGCAGCGCGAACTGATTCAGGCCGTCAAAGATAAAATAAAACAGCAGGTGATAGACTGGCTCTATGAGGCCCACCCGATTGAGATCCCCAGGGCCCTGATTGAGAACGAGGCGGCCACTCTGCTCAATAGCGAACGCAATAAACGCGGTCTGCCGCCCGCTGCGGCAGAAGATATTGCCGCACAACGTGCGGCCTACGAATCCCAGGCCAGGCACAGGGTGGCCCTGGGTCTGCTGCTCGCCGAGATCATCAGGAACAACGGTATCAAGGTGGACCCCGCCCAGGTGCGCGCCAGTATCGAGGCCGTCGCGGCGACCTACGAGGATCCCCAGGAGGTCATACAATGGTATTATGGTACACCTCAGCGCTTGAATCAGATCGAGTCGCTGGTGCTGGAGGATCAGGTTGTGGAATGGCTGCTCAAGCACGCCGAGGTGGCCACGGTCGCCTCCAGCTTTGATGCGATAATTCACCCTGAACTGCCGGGCACAAGCAGGCTCTAACGCTAAAGGACGTAAAACGATGACCGATACCAGGAATATGGGAGGCGCCGTCAACACCACCAGTCTCAATCTGGTGCCCATGGTGGTGGAGCAATCCGCCCGTGGCGAACGCGCCTACGACATCTACTCCCGCCTGCTCAAGGAGCGGGTGATCTTCATCGTGGGCCAGGTTGAAGACCACATGGCCAATCTGATCGTCGCCCAGCTCCTGTTTCTCGAGTCGGAGAACCCGGACAAGGACATTCACCTTTATATCAATTCACCGGGAGGCTCGGTGAGCGCCGGCATGGCGATCTACGACACCATGCAATTCATCAAGCCCGATGTCAGCACCATGTGCATCGGGCAGGCCGCCAGCATGGGTGCGCTGCTGCTTACGGGCGGCACGGCGGGCAAGCGCTATTGCCTGCCGCACTCCCGGATCATGATTCATCAACCGCTGGGAGGCTTTCAGGGCCAGGCCACGGATATTGACATCCATGCCCGTGAGATATTATTAGTAAGAGAACGCCTCAACAGGATTCTGGCGAAGCACACCGGTCAGACGATAGAACGGATACGCGTAGACACCGACCGCGATAATTTCATGACCGCAGAGGGCGCCAAGGAGTATGGCCTGATTGATGCCGTATTGACTGAACGGCAGGTCAAAAGCGCATAGCAGGATTGTGCGCCAAGTAGCAATTTTATAGTTACTAAGCAGTTCATTTAAGGCGATACTCTCCTATACGTTCCCTCCCCCTGTTCAGGGGGAGGGACAGGGTGGGGGTAAGTAAAACAGGGTTATAGGCGAAGACGAAACAGCTATGATAGACGACAAGCACAGCGGCGGTGAAGGCAGCGATAAGCTGCTGTATTGCTCATTCTGCGGCAAGAGCCAGCATGAAGTCCGTAAGCTCATCGCCGGTCCGTCGGTGTTTGTCTGCGACGAGTGCGTCGAGCTTTGCAACGACATCATCCGTGAAGAGGTGCAGGAAAAGTTTGCCGCCAATCGCGGCAACAAGCTGCCCACGCCTCATGAGATCAAACAGATACTGGATGAGTACGTCATCGGCCAGACCCGAGCCAAGAAGATCCTCGCGGTGGCGGTGTACAACCACTACAAACGCCTGGAATCCGCGCAAAAGAAAGACGACATCGAGATTTCCAAGAGCAATATCCTGCTGATCGGTCCCACCGGTTCGGGCAAGACCCTGCTCGCCGAGACCCTCGCGCGCCTGCTCAACGTGCCCTTCACCATCGCCGACGCCACCACGTTGACCGAGGCGGGCTATGTCGGCGAAGACGTGGAGAACATCATCCAGAAGCTGTTGCAGAAGGCCGAATACGACGTCGAGAAGGCGCAGACCGGCATTGTCTACATAGACGAGATAGACAAGATCTCGCGCAAATCGGACAACCCCTCGATTACCCGCGACGTATCGGGCGAAGGCGTGCAGCAGGCCCTGCTCAAGCTGATCGAGGGCACCATCGCCTCGGTGCCTCCGCAGGGCGGCCGCAAGCATCCCCAGCAGGAGTTCCTGCAGGTCAACACGCGCAACATCCTGTTCATCTGCGGCGGCGCGTTTTCCGGTCTCGATAAGGTGATCCGCGACCGTTCGGAGAAGGGCGGCATCGGCTTTTCCGCCGAACTCAAGACCAAAAGCGATAAGCGCGGCGCCAACAAGATCCTGCACAGCGTGGAGCCGGAAGATCTCATCAAATACGGCCTCATCCCCGAATTCGTCGGCCGCCTGCCGGTGGTGGCGGTGCTCGATGAACTCGATGAGGATGCGCTGATGCGCATCCTCATCGAGCCACGCAACGCCATCACCAAGCAGTTCCGCAAACTGTTTGAAATGGAAGGCACCGACATCGAGTTCCGCGATGACGCCTTGCGCGCCGTGGCTACCAAGGCCATGGAGCGTAAAACCGGTGCCCGCGGGCTGCGATCCATCCTGGAGAAGGTGCTGCTCGACACCATGTTCGATCTGCCTTCGCTCGGCAAGGTCAGCAAGGTGGTGGTGGACGCGGGCGTCATCAACGGCCAGTCCGAGCCCTTGATGATTATTGATGGCGCGGGCGGCGATCAGCAGCGGACGGCGACACATCAAAACAAACCCGCTTGATTTAGGCATCAATAGGCCCCATCTCGGTCTAAAGAGTTGTTGTTAACTGCCGTTAATGGCTAGAGAGCTTCCGAATTTGGAAGCCTCTGCGAGCAGTCCGACCTAACCCAAAGGGCCCCTACATGGAAAAAGACATACCCGCTACTGTAACCGATGACCAGATCATCGTGGTGCCGGTATTGCCGCTGCGCGACGTGGTGGTCTACCCGCACATGGTTATTCCCCTCTTTGTAGGCCGGGAAAAGTCCATCAAGGCCCTGGAAGCGGCCATGGAGGGCAACAAGCAGATCTTGCTGGTGGCCCAGAAGAACGCCGCGGTGGACGACCCGCAGATAGACGAGCTCTACAAGGTCGGCACGCTGTCCAGCGTATTGCAGCTCCTGAAACTGCCTGACGGCACCATCAAGGTACTGGTCGAGGGCGCCGAACGGGCCAGTATCGTCAACGTGGTGCGCGCCCACGATTATCTGAGCGCCCAGGTCGGCAAGATGGTCTCGCTCGCCATGGACGAGCGTGAGGTCGAGGTGATGTCGCGTTCCGTGCTCACCCAATTCGACCAGTACGTCAAGCTCAACAAAAAGATCCCGCCGGAGATCCTCTCCGCGCTCGCCAGCATAGACGACCCCGGCCGGCTGGCCGATACCGTGGCCGCCCACATGACCCTCAAGCTCGAAGAGAAGCAGGCCATCCTGGAGATGGATAACGTGCGCGCGCGCTTCGAGCACCTGATGGGCATCATGGAGTCGGAGATTGATCTGCTGCAGGTCGAGAAGCGCATCCGCGGCCGCGTCAAGCGCCAGATGGAGAAGAACCAGCGCGAGTACTATCTCAACGAACAAATGAAGGCCATCCAGAAGGAACTGGGTGAGATGGATGAGGCGCCCAACGAGCTCGAAGAGCTTGCCCAGAAGATCGAAAAGGCGGGCATGAGCAAGGAGGCCAAGACCAAGGCGACCACCGAGCTCAACAAGCTCAAGATGATGTCGCCGATGTCGGCCGAGGCGACCGTGGTGCGTAACTACGTGGACTGGCTGGTCAACGTCCCGTGGAAGAAGCGCAGCAAGATCTCGCGCGACCTGGCCAAGGCCGAGGCGATCCTGGAGGCTGATCACTACGGGCTCGACAAGGTCAAGGAACGCATCCTCGAATATCTCGCGGTGCAGTTGCGCGTTGACGAGCCGAAGGGCCCGGTGCTGTGCCTGGTGGGCCCGCCCGGCGTAGGCAAGACCTCGCTGGGGCAGTCCATCGCGCGCGCCACCAACCGCAAATTCATACGCATGTCGCTGGGCGGCGTGCGCGACGAGGCCGAGATCCGCGGTCATCGCCGCACCTATATCGGCTCCATGCCGGGCAAGCTTATCCAGAACATGGCCAAGGTGGGTACGCGCAATCCGCTGTTCCTGCTGGATGAAGTGGACAAGATGGCGATGGATTTCCGCGGCGATCCCTCCTCCGCGTTGCTGGAGGTGCTTGATCCCGAACAGAACCATACCTTCAGCGATCACTATCTGGAGGTGGATTACGACCTCTCCGGCGTCATGTTCGTGTGCACGGCGAACACCCTGAACATACCGGGCCCGCTGCTCGATCGTATGGAGGTCATCCGCATCCCCGGCTATACCGAGGATGAGAAGATCGCCATCGCCATGCGCTATTTATTGACCAAGCAGATCAAGAACAACGGTCTCAAGGCCACCGAAATCGCCATCCAGGAAGCGGCGATCCGCGATGTGATCCGTTTTTACACCCGCGAGGCCGGCGTGCGTAACCTCGAGCGCGAGATCTCCAAGATCTGCCGCAAGGTGGTGAAAGAGATCCTGCTCAAGCCAAATGATAAAAAGATCACGATCACACCCCGTAATCTGGAAAAATATCTCGGCGTGCAGCGCTTCCGTTACGGGCGCGCCGAGGAACGCGACCAGGTCGGCCAGGTCACCGGTCTCGCCTGGACCGAGGTCGGCGGCGAGTTGCTGACCATCGAAGCGGCGGTCATGCCCGGCAAAGGCACCCTCACCAATACGGGGCAGCTCGGCGATGTGATGAAGGAATCCATCCAGGCGGCCATGAGTGTGGTGCGCGCGCGCACGGCGGCGCTGGGCATCAACCCCGATTTTTACCAGAAGAACGATATCCACATCCACGTGCCGGAGGGCGCTACGCCGAAAGACGGTCCGAGCGCGGGCGTAGGGATGTGCACGGCCCTGGTGTCCGCCCTCACCGGCATTACGGTGCGCGCCGATGTGGCGATGACCGGCGAGATCACCCTGCGCGGAGAAGTCCTACCGATCGGCGGGCTCAAGGAAAAATTGCTGGCCGCCCACCGTGGCGGGATCGGTGTGGTCATCATCCCCGAGGAAAATCGCCGCGACCTTGCCGAGATTCCGAAGAATATCAAACAAAGTCTCGATATACGCACTGCAAAATGGATAGACGAGGTCCTGCAGATTGCCCTGCAGCGCGTGCCGGGCGCCGTTGGCGAGGATAAGACAGCAGAAGTCCCCGCAGTCGTTGAACACGAAGCGGCGGTGGAGCCTGCCCCTGTTAATGCGCTTACTACGCATTAAGATCTAACACACTCATCTGCAAAGGAAATTCTTTTTTTGTCCAACGCTGCGCGAGGCGTCTCGCGCAGCGTTGGCGTAACATTACCGTTGCGAATATTCTCAGCCAAGCTTATCGAAGTTCATAACATCTTCTCTCATTGGCTTGACACGGCTTTCGCGCAGTTGGTATAAAGTCCATTAGTAATGCGCAGTACACTACCCAACGTTTATCCTGACCTACTAAAGAGGGGAGTTATAAAAGTGAATAAAGCCGAACTCATAGATGCAGTAGCCGCCTCAGCCGATATCTCCAAAGCAGACTCCAGCCGCGCCTTGGACGCCGTCATTGCAGCGATCGGTAAGGCCCTCAAGAAGGGCGACCAAGTCACGCTGGTGGGCTTTGGGACCTTCCTGGTGCGCAAGCGCGCAGCGCGTACCGGACGCAATCCCCGCACCGGGGACGCAATCAAGATCAAGGCCTCCAAAGTACCCGCCTTCAAGGCTGGTAAAGCACTCAAGGATACCGTAAACTGATCGGCTTCCTTGGGTGCTTAGCTCAGCTGGTAGAGCGTCGCCTTTACACGGCGAATGTCGGGGGTTCGATCCCCTCAGCACCCACCAGCATGAGGAGTGGTAGTTCAGCTGGTTAGAATACCTGCCTGTCACGCAGGGGGTCGCGGGTTCGAGTCCCGTCCACTCCGCCACTATGGTTGTCATGAGGGCGCTCCGTCAGGTGCGCCCTTTTTATTAAGGGCTTAGAGCATATCCATAAATAGTTCCCCTGCGTCCCCCGAGATAAAAAGGCTTCACCGCGGAGGGCGCGGAGAAGAAACAAACCTTTCTTGAGGGCATTCCTCTGCGTCCTCCGCGGTAAATTATTTATGGATACGTTCTTGGTCAAAATACTCTGCTGCACAGGGAAGAGCGCAGCGAAGGGTTCTGCGAATGTCGCGGACGCATGGATGCGTATGAGCGACCCGAAGCTTGGAGACTAGCTGATGTTACAAAGCATTCGAGACCGTGCCCAGGGTTGGCTGGCATGGATAATCGTTGGGCTCATTATCATCCCCTTTGCGCTGTGGGGCGTTCAAGAATATGAGGGCGCCGGCGCCGGCGTGAATGTCGCCACGGTCAACGGCGTAGACATCACCCAGCAACGCTTTCAGCGTGTTTATGACCAGCAGCGCCAGCGGTTGCGTGCGCAGCTCGGCGGCGATTTCAACTCCCAGGATGAGACCAGGATCAAGCAGACCGTGCTCGATAATCTTATCCGCGACGAGGTGATACGCCAAACCGCTGAGGCCCTGAAGCTGCGCGTCAGCAACGCCCAGCTTGCCCAGGAGGTCGGCGCTATTCCTCAATTCCAGGAGAACGGCCAGTTTTCTCCGCAGCTTTTCCAGCAGGCGTTGCGCGCCCAAGGGCTGTCCCCGGAGGGCCTGGAATCGCAACTGCGCCAGGGTTTGATCATGGAGCAATTAAATACCGGTGTGACCGTCACCTCGATCATCACGCCAGCCGAGCTGGATCAGGCGATACGCATCAAGAATCAGCAGCGTGACATCGGCTACCTGGTGTTGCCCTGGGCCAGTTTCAAGGAGGGCGTAAATCCCGATGAGGGGGCCGTCCAAAAATATTATGAACAAAACCGGGAGCAACTGGCGAGCCCCGAGCAGGTCAGCATTGAATATATAGAGTTGTCCGCGCAGGCGCTGGCCTCACAGATCATCCTTGACGAACAGGAGCTGCATAAACTCTACGAAGAGCATGCGGCCACTTACGCCACCCCCGAGCAACGCCGCGCCAGCCATATCCTGATTACCGTGGACAAGGCGGCCGATGAGGCCGCTGTGACTGCCGCCAAAGCCAAGGCGGAGGAAATCCGTCAGCGGCTGATAAAGGGGGAGGACTTCGCCAAGGTCGCCAAAGAGGTTTCACAGGATCCCGGCTCGGCCCCGCGGGGCGGCGACCTGGGCTTTTTCGGCAAGGGCGCGATGGACAAGGCCTTCGAGGATCGCGTGTTCAGCCTCAAGGCCGGCGAATTGAGCGAACCGGTCAGGAGTACGTTCGGTTTTCACATTATAAAGCTCGCAGAGATCAAACCGGCGGTGACCAAGGGATTTGCCGAGGTGCGCCCTGATCTGGTCAAGGAACTGCAACAGCGCAAGACGCAACAAATGTTCTTTGAAAAAACCGAACCGCTCACCAACCTCAGCTTTGAAAACCCGGATACCCTGGCCGTCGCCTCCAAAGAACTGGGACTGCCCATACAGAGCAGCGACTTATTTGACCGCAAGGGCGGGGAAGGAATTACCTCCAACCCCAAGGTTGTGACGGCGGCGTTCAGCGAGGACATCCTGAAGCGTGGTTTTAATAGCGAGCCCATCGAGACAGGCGATAACCGGCTGGTAGTGCTGCGTGTCAAGGAGCACAAACCGGCCGCGCAACGCTCCCTGGAAGAGGTGCGCCAGACCATCGTCGAGCAGTTGCGCACCGAGATGGCGCAGGCCAAGGCGCGCGCAGCCGGAGAGGTCTTCATGGAGCGGCTCAAGAAAGGTGAAGACCCTGCCGCTATAGCTAAGGAGTACCGGGTTGAATGGGTCAAATCCGGCCTGATCGGGCGCGATGAGACCAAAATCAACCCGCAGATCGTGCGTGCCGCCTTCAGATTGAACAAGCCGGCCAAGGATGCCCTCCCCGCTGTGGGTGGGGAGTCTCTGGAAAGCGGCGATTACGCGGTGCCGGCGGTATACGCGGTGCGTGAGGGTGACCCTGCCGGCATGGAGTCCGCCGCCCGTACCGCGCTCAAGCGCGAATTGCAGCGCAATCTGGCGCAAAGCGAATATGATCTGCTCGTCGCGGAGGCTAAAAACGAGGCAAAGATCGTCATTCACCCCGATAAGCTTTGAGTGAAAAAGGGAAAAGCCTCGACCTGAACCAAGTTATTTATACTATGTCTAATTTTCTGTAAAATGCGCTACCCAGAGGTAGATCATGGAAGCACTGAAGTTGAAGGAAGGTATGCTGAAGCAAGAATGTAAGTTAGTAATTGAAAGTGTCAATGAGGACGGTAAAAAGTTCAGACCCAGCGATTGGATAGAACGGATCTCGACCTCTTTAGCTACCTTCGGGCCGGATCATCGTTTGCATTATTCCAAGACGGCTCAACCCAAGGTTGTCAACGGCGAGAAGTGTCTGGTGGTGGATACGGCGCTGCACGAAAAAGATCCGGCCGCCTTCGAGTACATTCTTAATTTCGCCAAGTCGAACCGGCTGCGTGTCCATGAGGAATGCGTGGATCTGGAAACTAAAAACTAGGGAAATTCTGATCAATCCATATTGAACCGCCAAGACGCCAAGTACGCCAAGATTTTTTCTCTATAATTCAAGAGTTTTTTCCTTGGTGACCTTGGCGGTTGACGATATATTTTTCAGCCTGTCGGATAGCATCAAGCCATCTGTTTTTCGCGGATCTCGTCCAAAATCTTGCAGTCTATGCATTGCGTCGCAGTAGGACGCGCCTCCAGGCGCCGGATGCCGATCTCAACACCGCAGGCATCGCAAAAGCCGTAATCGTTCATGTCGAGTTTGACCAGCGACTCGTCAATCTTTTTGATGAGCTTGCGTTCGCGGTCACGCGCGCGCAGTTCCATCGTGATCTCCGATTCCTGGCTGGCCCGGTCATTCGGGTCCGGGTAGTTGATGGCCTCATCCTGCATGTGATGAACGGTGCGGTCCACCTCTTCCATGAGCTCCCGTTTCCAGGCCAGGAGTATCTCCCGGAAATGCTGTACCTGTTTCTCATTCATGTACTCCTCACCCTTCTTTTCCTTGTAGGGTGCGAAGCCTAGCGCGGCGCTCTTGGAGCCGCTCATCCTGGTTACCGCCATCTACTTGTCTCCTGATACCGCCTCTGATGCTAACGGGCGAAACTCCCGCCTGAAGAACGCTTATTATAGCGTATATATCGTCAATCCGAAACCAAGCTAAAGCCCTTGGGAAGCCGGCCCGGTAGTTTGTTAGAATACTCCCTTTTTGAATTTAGTCATGGCTATGCTCGAGGCACTCATTTTTGATGTAGACGGCACCCTCGCGGATACCGAGCGCGATGGTCATCGGGTCTCCTTCAACGCCGCCTTTGCCGAGGCGGGGCTGGATTGGGAATGGTCCGTCCCGCTGTACGGGGAGCTGCTCGCCATTACCGGGGGCAAGGAGCGTATTCGCCACTATCTGGATCACTACAATACGGCCTTCGAGCGACCGACCGGCCTGGACAGTTTGATCGCCGGTCTGCACGCCTCCAAGACCCGCCACTATACCGGGATGTTGGCGGCCGGCAGTATTCCGCTGCGGCCCGGTGTGCGGCGCCTGCTGGGGGAGGCGCGCGCCGAGGGGGTGCGCCTGGCGATTGCGACCACCACTACGCCGGCCAATGTAATGGCCCTGCTGGAGCATGCGAGCCCGGAGATTCCCGCTTCCTGGTTTGAGACGATTGCCGCCGGGGATGTGGTCGCGGCCAAAAAGCCCGCCCCGGACATTTTTAACTATGCTCTGGAGCAGATGGGTTTAGACCCCTCCCGGTGTATCGCGCTGGAAGACTCTGAAAACGGCCTCAGGGCGGCGCGCGGGGCGGGGTTGAGGACAGTGATTACAACCAATGACTACACCCGCGACCAGGATTTTACGGACGCGGAGTTGGTGCTGAATCATCTCGGTGAGCCCGGCCGGCCCTTTACCGTGTTAAAAGGCGCTGTGAACGGCAAGTCCTATCTGGATTTGGATACTTTGCGGCAGCTCACGCAGGACGCGCGAGACGCTCCAGATACAGTGCGGTAGCACCGGCGACCGCCACCGGCATCACGATCAGATTGACGCCGGGAATAAGCGTCGCGAGCAGCACTGCGCCTCCGAAGCCCAGGCTCACACGCCACTGCCGGGCAAGCGTGCGCCGCTGCTCACGAAAGGACAGGCGATGATTGCCCATCACATAATCGGTGTATTGCAGGCACAGCATCCAGGCGCCGAAGACCATCCACAGCAGCGGCGCGGCCAGATTCAGCGGAGGGATGAACGAGACCAGCAACAACGGCAAGGCCCACAGCAGAAAATACCCGATCTTGCGTAGCTCGCCTAACAGGGCGGGGACAATGTCCAGCAACAGCCTGCCCCATGATTGATCCGACGCAGCGTGTCCCGTGAGATGCGTTTCGACCGCCTCGGCAAGCAGGCCGTTAAAAGGCGCGCCGATCAGATTTAACAACAGGCTGAAACCAAAATAGATTACCACCAGGGCAACTAATACCAATAGCGGCCATAACAACCATTGCAGCCAATCGAGCCAGCCGGGCAGAACAGACGTCAGTTGGGCCGTCAAGGTCTGGAGCCAGTGAGCGGCGTAGGCGGTCAATACGGCAAAGATCAGGGTGTTCAACAGGAGCGGTATCGCCACGTAGCGGCGCACGCCCGGCTGCCGAATCAACCGGAAGCCGCGGAGTAAGTAGCTTGCGCCGGTGATGATGCCGTTGCTCATGGAGTGCGTGGTCGCTCCCGGCATCCTGCCTCCCGCGACATTAGTACATCCCTGCACGTCACTTGTTGTACGCCGCGCAGGGCCAACAGCGCCGCGCCATAGGCCGCTTCGCTCTGTGCAGGTATGGTCATAGCCGTATTTAATAACCGTTTACGGATTTCTGTCCATGCCTCGTTGACCGCGCCGCCGCCGACGCTGAGTATGGAGGTGGGGTAGGGCGCGCCGAGACTGGCAAGCAATTGATAACCGCGCTGTTCAATGCGCGCGATGCCTTCCAGCAGGCCCTGAAAAAACAGTATGTCATCGGCGGGCCGCGGTGTAACACGGGGGGGCAGGGTCGCGTCGTTTATGGGGAACCGTTCGCCGGGCGCGGGCAGCGGATAGTAATCCAAACCGGTGGGTTGATCGGGTTTTAACAAGGGCGTCATGGCGGCCATCTGCTCAGGTGTGAAATAGTGTAGCAGCACGGCGCCGCCGCTGTTCGAGCCCCCTCCCGCCAGCCAGAGATCGCCCAGGCGGTGGCTGTAGACGCCGTATTCGGGGGCGAAGACGGGTTTTTCAGAGAGCACCTTGACGACCAGCGTGGAGCCGAGCGAGGTGACGGCCTCGCCGGGGGCGCAGGCCCCTGTGGCGATAAAGGCGGCGGTGGCGTCGGTCGTGCCGGCGACGAGCAGGGTGTCCGCGGCAAGATTGAATTCACGGGCGGCGGCGGCGCTGACCGCGCCGAGCGGCGTGCCGGCGGGGACGGCTTCAGGGAGCCAATCCCGGCGCACGCCGAGGCGATCAAGCCATGCAGGCCAGCGGCGTTCGAGCACGTCATAGCCCAGCTTTAGACAATTGTGCTCGTCGCTTACGCCATACTGGCCGCGCAGTTTCCCGGTGATCCAGTCGGCCGGGCTCAGCGCATGGCGGGTAGCGGCGGGAGCTAGTGTTTGCAGCGTGAGGAGCTTGGCCAGGCCGCTGCTGGCCCCATGCGCGGCGGTGGTGGGCGGCGCTACCTCGGCGATAGTGGCCGCTGCGCATTGACTGCGGGCGTCGTTATACATGAGCGCCGGGCCGAGCGGTTCGCCTCGATCATCGGTGAGCAGCAGGGTGCTGGAGGTGCCGTCCACGGCGATGGCGCGAATATGCTTGGAGGGAACCTTGACCAACACGGCGCGCAAGGCGCTCTCCACCGCTCGCCACCAGAGCTGAGGGTCTTGCTCGACTTCCGCTCCGCGGCGGAGCGGGGCTGGGAGCGGGATGGCCGCCTGGGCTTGCAGCGTACCCGCGGCATCTATAACCATCGCCCGGCAACCGCTGGTGCCGAGGTCTATGCCTAGATAAAGTGGCAAGTGACAAGTAGCAAGCGGCAAGTATTCACGGGAGATTCACCGCTACGGGCGGAGTCCAACCGGATACGCGATGTTCGGCAATCACCGTCGTATAGATGCCACCCCTTACGTAGAACTCGGCCGTGAGCCGCATGAATCTCGGCTGGCAGGCCTTGGCGAGGTCATCGAGGATGAGGTTGGTGACCGCCTCGTGGAAGGCGCCTTCGTTGCGGTAAGACCACATGTAGAGCTTTAGGGATTTAAGCTCAATACAAAGCTTATCAGGCACATACTCGATGTGCAGGGTCGCAAAGTCGGGCTGGCCCGTCTTGGGGCATAGACAGGTAAACTCCGGGACCTCCATGCGGATGGTATAATCGCGCTCGGGTGTCGGGTTGGAAAACGTCTCGAGTTGTTTAGTGGGTTGGGTAGGCATGTCGTTCACTCTATGTTAGCTTTGCACATCACATCATAACTTAACCTCTTCCAGATTTATAACCATGCGCCTCAGCAAGATCAAACTCGCCGGTTTCAAGTCCTTTGTGGACCCCACCACCATCCACCTGCCCAGCAATCTGGTGGGCATCGTGGGGCCGAACGGCTGCGGCAAGTCCAACGTCATTGACGCGGTGCGCTGGGTGATGGGCGAAAGCTCCGCCAAGAGCCTGCGCGGCGACTCCATGGCGGATGTGATCTTCAACGGCTCGACCTCGCGCAAACCGGTCAGCCAGGCCTCCATCGAGCTTATCTTCGACAACAGCGATGGCGCGCTGGGCGGGGCCTATGCGGAATACGGCGAGATTTCCATCAAGCGACAGGTCGGGCGCGACGGTCATTCCGATTATTTCCTGAACGGCGTGCGCTGCCGGCGGCGCGATATCACTGACCTGTTTTTGGGCACCGGCCTCGGCCCGCACAGCTATGCCATCATCGAGCAGAACATGATCTCGCGCCTGATCGAGGCCAAGCCCGATGATCTCAGAATCATGCTGGAAGAGGCGGCGGGGATTTCCAGATACAAGGAGCGGCGCCGCGAAACAGAGACGCGCATGCGCCACACGCGCGAGAACATTGACCGGCTCAATGACGTGCGCGAGGAACTGGGCAAGCAGCTCGAACGCTTGCAACGCCAGGCGAACAGTGCGGAAAAATACAAGCTCCTGAAGGAACAGGAACGTCAGGTCAAGGCGCAACTGCTGGCCTTGCGCTGGCGGGCGCTACACGACGAAGTCGAGGCGCAGGGCCGCATGGTCAGTGAACAGGAGACGGAGCTGGAGGCGCATATCGCGCAACAGCGCGCGGCCGAGACGGCGATTGAGAAGCAGCGCGAACAACAGGGCGAGGCCGCCGAGGTGTTTAATGCGGTGCAGGGCAGATTTTACGGGGCGGGCGCCGAGATCGCCCGTCTGGAGCAATCCTTGTTGCACGCCAGGGAAAGGCGGCGTCAGCTCCAGCAGGATCTTGAACAGTTAGAGCAGGCCTGGCGCGACATCGAACAGCATCTCGAAGCGGACCGGCAACAGCTCGCCGGCCTGACCCGCGAACTCGAGCAGGCCGAACCCGGTTGGCGCGAGGCGCAAACGGGCGCGGAGGCGGCCCGCCAGGCGCTCGCCGAGGCGGAGCAGGCCGTGCATGCAGGTCAAATAGAATGGGACAGCTTCAATCAGCGCGCGGCGCAGAGTATGCAGACTGTCCAGGTGGAAGGCGCCCGCGTGCAACATCTCGAACAGCAACTGCAGCAGCTTCAACAGCGGCGCTCGCGCCTCGAAGAGGAGCGGCGCACGCTCGCCGACGCGAACCTGCAACAGCAGAACACGCAACTGCTGGAACAGCGCGACGGCTGTGAGCGAGAGGCCGCGCAACGGCAGCAGAGTCTGCAAGAGACACTTAACAGGATCACGGTGCTGCGCGAACAGAGCCACCAGCACAGTACTCAACTTGATTCCGTACGCAGCCGCCTGGAAGAACGGCGCGGACGCCTGGCCTCGCTGGAGGCCTTGCAGCAAGCGGCGCTCGGCAAGGCCTCGACGCAACTCAGCGCCTGGCTCAAGGATCATGGGCTGGGTGATGCGCCGCGTCTCGCTCAAGGCCTGACGGTGGAGGAGGGCTGGGAGCATGCGGTGGAGTGCGTGCTGGGCGCGCATTTGGAGGCGGTCTGCGTTGCAGATCTGGCGGACGTGATGAAGCTGCTCGATGCGCCTCCGGAAGGAGCCTTGAGCCTGTTTGACACCTCGTCAGCCGCGGCGGCCGCCGCGAACAAACATCGCGCGCCGCCGTTGCAGGACAAGGTGCGCGCCCCGTGGCCTCTCGGCGGTGTGCTCGCGGATGTCTATGCGGCGGATTCCCTGGCGCAGGCCGGGACCCTTTATCCCCAATTGCAAGCACATGAGTCCGTCATCACCCGTGGCGGCGTTTGGCTGGGCAAGGGATGGCTGCGGGTTGCGAATCAGAAGGACATCCATGCCGGCGTCCTGCACCGCGAGCAGGAGATCAAGTCGCTGCATGAAACGGTGACGCAGGATCAGGCTGCGCTCGAACATCTGCAAGAAGAATTAGCGGCGCAGCGCGCCCAGTTGCAGGAGTTGGAACAGCAGCGCGAAACCTCCCAAGCTGCGCTCAGTCAGGCCCAACATCAGCTTGCGGAGGTGCACGGGCAACTCAGCGGCCACCGGATACGCCTGGAGCAAACGACGGCGCGCGCCGCTCAAGTGCAGGCCGAGTTGCAGGAGATAGAAAAACAGGTTGCGGCGTTGAGCGGTGAATTGGATACCGCCCGTGCCCGTTTGCAGGAGGCCACCGCGCACAGCGAGACCCTGACTCAGGAAAGGACGGTTTTACAACAGCGGCGTGAAGCGCAGCGCATTACGCTCGATGAACTGCGTCTCAAGGCCCGCGCCGACGGCGACCGCGTCCACCAGCTTGCGTTGCGTATCGAGGCGCTGCGCAGCACGCTCGCTTCCACCGGACAAAATCTGCAACGCATGCAAGATCAACTCGGTCAAATGGCCGCGAGGCGTGAGGACTTGCGCAGCCAGCTTGCCGGCGGCGTGGCTCCCTTGGAGGCTGCCCAGGCCGAACTCGAACAGCAACTCGCCAAGCGCTCGGAGATCGAGACCGAACTCAATCATGCGCGCCGTGTGGTCGAGGAGTTTGACCACGTCCTGCGTCAATTGAATGAACAGCGCCACCAAAAAGAACAAAAGGTGCAGGATCTGCGCACGGTCCTGGAGCAGACCCGTCTGACCTACCAGGAGGGCAGGGTGCGCTCCCAATCGCTGGAGGAGCAGATCGTAGAGTCGGGGTTTGAGTTGCAGCCGGTGCTGGAGGCCCTCTCTGCGGAGGCGAATGAACAGGATAGTCATGCGCAAGTAGAGCAGATCACGCAAAAGATTCAGCGTCTCGGCCCGATCAATCTCGCCGCGATAGACGAATACGCCGAACTGTCGCAGCGCAAGAACTATCTCGACGCGCAAAATGCCGATTTGACCGAAGCCCTCACCACCCTCGAGAACGCCATCCGCAAGATAGACCGCGAGACCCGCACCCGCTTCCAGGAGACCTTCGACAAGGTCAACACCAGCCTGCAGGCCACCTTCCCGCGTCTGTTCGGCGGCGGTCACGCCTATCTGGAGCTGACCGGAGAAGACCTGCTCGATACCGGCGTGACCGTCATGGCGCGTCCGCCCGGCAAGCGCAACAGCACCATTCATTTATTGTCCGGCGGCGAAAAGGCGCTCACCGCGGTCGCTTTGGTGTTTTCGATCTTCGAACTCAACCCCGCGCCTTTCTGCATGCTGGACGAGGTGGACGCCTCGCTGGACGAGGCCAACGTCGGGCGCTTTTGCCGGTTGCTCCATGAGATGTCCGAGCGCATTCAGTTTATTTACATCACCCACAACAAGGCCAGCATGGAGATCGCCCGGCACCTGACCGGCGTCACCATGCACGAGCCCGGCGTGTCGCGCCTGGTGGCCGTGGATGTGGACGAGGCGGTGCAGTTGGCGGCGGTGTAACCGATTGACGGCCTGACGTGATCTCGAAGGCTACCAGAGAGCGTGTCACGCAACTCCGCGAGGAGATCAATCGTCACAATTACCTCTACTATGTGCTCGACCGGCCGGAGATCCCGGACGCCGAATACGACCGGCTGGTGCGCGAATTAGAAACGCTCGAAGAGCGCTATCCGGAACTCATCACACCCGATTCACCGACTCAGCGCGTCGGCGCAAAGCCCCTCAAAAAATTCGGCGAAGTTAAACATGATATCCCGATGCTGTCGCTCGCCAACGCCTTCAGCGAACAAGAGGTGCTGGACTTTGACCGGCGCGTGCGCGAGCGGTTGCACAGCGATGACATCGAATATAGCGCGGAGCCCAAGCTCGATGGCCTGGCGGTAAGTCTGCTTTATGAGAACGGCCTGTTCACCCAAGGCGCAACCCGCGGCGACGGGGTGAAGGGCGAAGATGTTACGCAAAATATCCGCACCATCAGCGCCGTGCCGCTCAAGCTGTATGGCAAGGGTTATCCAAAGCTGCTGGAGGTGCGCGGCGAGGTGTATCTCTCCAAGCGGGCCTTTGCCGAAATCAACGCCAAGGCCCTCGCGCAGGGTGAAAAGATCTTCGTCAATCCACGCAACGCCGCCGCCGGGAGCCTGCGCCAGCTCGACCCCAACATTACCGCGAGCCGTCCGCTGGCGTTTTTCTGTTATGGCGTAGGTAAAGTGGAAGGCGGCGCACTGCCCGAACAACACAGCGGGATTCTCGCGCGCCTGCGCGAGTGGGGTTTGCCGGCGCCGCATGAACAGCGCGTGGTGCAGGGCGTGCAAGGCTGTCTGGATTACTACCGCGATCTCGCCGCGCGCCGCCACCGGTTGCCGTTCGAAATAGACGGCGTGGTCTACAAGGTCAACAGCCTTGCGCAGCAAGAGAGTCTCGGCTTCGTCTCACGCGCCCCCCGCTGGGCGGTCGCCCACAAATTCCCGGCTCAAGAAGAACTCACAGAGGTGTTGGGCATAGACGCTCAAGTCGGACGCACCGGGGCGCTCACCCCGGTGGCGCGTCTGAAACCCGTGTTCGTCGGCGGCGTCACGGTGACCAACGCCACCCTGCACAATCAGGACGAAATAGATCGCAAAGATATCAGGGTGGGCGACACCGTGATCGTCCGCCGCGCCGGTGATGTCATCCCGGAAGTGGTGAGCGTGATCAAAGAGCGCCGCCCGCCCGGTACGCGGCCCTATCACCTGCCGAAACACTGCCCGGTGTGCGGCGCGGACGTGGTTCGCGCCGAGGGCGAGGCCATCGCCCGTTGCAGCGGAGGGCTGTTTTGTCCAGCGCAGCGCAAGGAGGCGATCCTGCACTTCGCCTCACGCCGCGCCATGGACATCGAGGGCCTGGGTGACAAACTGGTGGATCAACTGGTCGAGCGCAAACTGGTCGAAAACCCCGCCGACCTTTATACCCTCACACCACAGCAACTGGCGGGACTCGAACGCATGGGTGAAAAATCCGCTGCCAACGTGTACACCGCACTGCAAAACAGCAAACAAACCACTTTGCCGCGTTTCCTCTACGCGCTCGGCATCCGCGAGGTGGGCGAGGCCACCGCACTCGCGTTGGCCAGTCATTTCGGCGATCTCGACGCCATCATGCACGCTGACGCAGAGACATTACAATACGTGCCCGATGTCGGGCCGGTGGTGGCCGCACACATCGAGGCCTTTTTCCGCCAGCGCCACAACCGCGAAGTCATCGCCAAACTGCGCGCGGCGGGGATCAACTGGCCGGCAATCAAACCGGACCATCGCACCCGTAAACCCTTGCAGGGCAAGACCTTCGTACTCACCGGCACACTGGAGACCCTAACGCGCGAAGAGGCCAAGGAAAAACTCCAGGCGCTGGGCGCCAAGGTCAGCGGCAGCGTCTCATCCAAGACCGGCTACGTGGTCGCCGGCGCCGAGCCGGGCTCTAAACTTGATAAGGCGAATCAGCTCGGTATTACAGTGCTCGATGAGCAAGGGCTGCTCAACCTTCTCAATACGTGATCTGCGTTTATTAAATTCTGTAGGGCCAGCAGGTTGTTGAAAATCTCATTTTCAACAACCTGCGTGCGGTACATGGATGTGCCGCCATTTTTCAAGCACGGTGTAGGTGCTTGAAAAATGGAGCAAAGCAAAAATCGCACTTTTTGCTTTGTGCCGGGTAGGAAGCCCCAATGCCGCGGGCGCACGGATGCGCAGGAGCGGCCGAGTTGAAGAAGCCCACGGATGGGCTTCTTCAACAACCTGCTGGTGGCGTAAGCTGCTGGGCGGCTATACTTGAGGAACCGTGCGCTTTCCGACCACATTCGCCGCAAGATCAAGTTAGCCGCCCAGACAGAATGAAGCACTACACTAGGTTTCCACCCAATAAAGCTTGAACGGCAAGTAGCGGCTGAACTGCGCGAAATCGCGGTCCGCGGAGACCAGTTCCAGGTTATGACGATGAGCCACGGCGCAGAGCAGAAAATCAGTATTGGAGCCCTGCATGCCCTTGCTGCGGCAGATGTTAAAAAACTCGGCTGCCGTCTCATAATCTTCATACTGTAAAGGATGGTCAGGGAAGGCGCGCAATTTATCCCTGAGACGTTTAAACTGCTTTTTATCCCTGATTCCGGACAACAACTCTTGGCGGATCGGGCCTATCATCGTCACCCGAAATTCCCGAATAAGCCGGGTGAGCATCTTTACTGCGGGTGAATCAGGATTGAATTTTCTGCGCCGCAGCGCCAACGACCATATCGAGGTATCAACCAACGCCTTCATGGGCGTTTACGCTGCCGTTTGTAATGATATAAAGGGTCGTAATCAACCGCGCCATATTCGGCCAATATTGCCTGCTGTTGCAGGTGCTGGACGTATTCATCCAAAGCCTGTGTCACAGCCTCGCGTTTGGTGTGATGCTTGCCAAGCCGCTTGGCTTTATCGATCAGCTTATCGTCCAGGGCTAAATTAGTCGCCATCGGTATTTCCTCCAGACAGAGTGAAGCTTTCATATTACACATTTTAATGTGTAAGTCAACCGGGCGCTTGCATGGGCGAGGGATTGGATGGGGATGAACAAACTGATAGGGCGAATGGTGCTGGGATACGCTGCGCCTCATCCCAGCCTACGGGCTTAACGCGAAATACCTTCTATTGTACCTATCCAGCCTATGGTATTACGCCGCGACACGGCGGGCGTGAGCGATTTCCTTGTGATCAATGGGGCGAACCTGCGAGGCAAGCAGGGTAGTAACCGCTAGGGTCTCCATCCAGCGTGGCAAACTCGACTTCGTAGCCAGCACCCTTTGCATGCACCATCACGACCGTACCGATATCACCGCTCGCGAGCCCATATTCGGGAATGTCCGAGGTCAGAACAACACTATCAAGTTCTTTAATCATCGCACCATGTTCATTCGCATGTCGGATCAGGGCTCGACTTATAGCGGCTTTCCCACAATGTGCCGGTGCGTCCTTCCAGCCGATTGTGGCATCTCGTCTGCCGGCCGGCTAAGCGTTTCATCAACTGCCCGAGTCCCGTAATCTGTTCTGGCGCGACGAGCAAATGGACGTGGTTCGTCATCAGGCAATAAGCATAAACCCTGACGCCGAAGACATCCTTGAACGTGGCCAGTGTTTCGAGATACCTCTCGAAATCACGCACCTCGGCAAAAACAACCTGCCGATTATGCCCGCGCTGAATGATGTGATGCGGATAGTATGGCAAGATAGTTCTACCCACCCGTGGCATGGCAGTCCTCCCGGGATCTTATTTTTTCTGACGGGAAAGTCTACCACGTTGACTTTAAATAAATCTGTCCCCCTTTTTCTCTTGAGAGTCTGGCGGCAAAAGTTGCCAGGCATGTATACTTAAGGAACCGTGCGCCTTTCCGAACACATTCGCCGCGAGATCAAGTTAGCCGCCCAGCGCTACTTCAAGGATGCGCCGGTCTACTTGTTCGGCTCACGCCTGGATGATGCCCGGCGCGGCGGAGATATTGATCTGTATATTGAGACCGCAATGCCAGACAGTGAAGTAGCGCAGGCCAAGATCAAAATGACAGCGCAGCTTTACCGGCGCATTGGCGAACGCAAGATAGACATCGTGGTCAATAACGGCGGCGCAATGCTGCCTATTTTTCAGCGTGCGCGCCTGGAGGGGGTTCCCCTATGAGCAAACGACTACCCGCCCAGCTACTCGAATGCCGAAGGCATATTCACTTTATCGAACATGCCAGACGTCACATCCCTGCACCCACCGCAGTGCTGCTGCAAAACCCGCCGGATGAACTCGTCGCGGCACTGGATCAGTTTGTCTACCGCTTCAGCAAGTTGCAAGATACACTGGGACGGAAAGTATTACGCGCCGTTCTGGTCGAGCATTTTCGTGAGCCATATGAAGATGCGCCGTTTCGTGACGTGCTCGACCGCCTCGAAGCGTTGCGTATTGTTGACTCCGCAGATCGCTGGGACGAGTACCGCGCGGTCCGAAATGCGCTTGTCCATGACTATCCGGAATCCGCGGCGGAAAAGGCGCGAGTGCTCAGCGAAGGATTCGCCATGTCCATGGAGCTGGCGAGCTTAGTAGACCGTCTCACCGAATTGTTGAAATAGTCCCATCAGGAACCTCTGATTAAGCTTGCAGAAAATCCAAGCCCCGTTAAATATCGAGCCCATCATTTTTGCCCATTGACAATAGGACACAAATGTCCTAGTTTACTCATGTGAAGGCCAAACAATTCATACAAAAACTGCAAAGGCTCGGCGCGGAGATCATCAAGTGGCGCGGCAAAGGCGGCCACTATCTCGTGAAATACAAAGGCCGTCAAACCACTGTCCCAGTCCATGGCGATGCCGATATGAGCCCGGTCTTCATCGGAAAAATTTGTAAACAACTGGACATTGACCCCAACGAGATTTGACTATGTTACAAGCCTATCCTGTCATACTGACGCACGATGACGACGCGGTGATTGCTGAATTTCCCGACGTACCGGAAGCGATTACCCATGGCGCCGATGAAAAAAGCGCATTGGAGTGGGCGCAAGACGCCCTTGTGGTCGCGCTCTCCGGTTATCTGGAGGACCACCGAGACATCCCGCAACCCTCAAAACCTAAGCGCGGGCAGTCTGTCGTGGCGCTGCCGCCGATGGTCGGCACGAAGCTGGCCATTTACCAGGCTCTGCGTGACCAGGGCGTTACGCAGTTGGAACTTGCCGAACGGTTGAATTGTGACGCGCGCCAAATACGTCGCATCTTGGACTTGGATCACAGCTCGCGGCTGGATCAACTTGAAGCATCCTTGAGGGCGCTGGGTAAAAAACTGTCCGTGGACATCCAGGACGCGGCTTAGACACGCCCTTACGCTGCGCCTCGACCATGGCCTTTTTACCGATACGCCATTTTAGGCATTATAGTAAACCATGCCGCAATTGAGGCGGATCTCCATAGAGTATTGGCGACCAACAGATATTTACCCTATGCAAAGAACGGCAAACAGACACATTTAATTATATCGCTTAATGAAGTATTCTCAGATAAAATTTTGTCGATTGCCCCTAAATAAACACGACATGCTTCGTGAATATCGGCAAGATCAACAAATAGCTGACTTTCAAGAAGCGATACCGGTAGCGACTTTTCAAACTTTTTTCGAAGCGCCTTTACTAGATCGACGGTAATTTTTGTTTTCATTTCCATTATTGACACTGGTCACCCTTTGGTAGGCGTTTTTTTAACCGGTCAATTCGATCTTTCCAGGTTTTTATTTCCTTTTGCCAACCGGGAACATCTCTACTGTCCGGGTCATTACGTATTTTTTCCTCATGTTCTTTTACTCTATCATCCAGTAGTAGGGTGGGCACGGTTTTTGTGCCCGCGCGGTAAAGGCCCGAAGAATCCGACACTATAAAATTCACCGTCCCTCATGCATCACGTTCATTCGATACGCGTGGGCAAACAAAAAGATGTGCCCACCCTACCCGGCTTTCACCTATTCTTTCACGTGGGCACAAACAACGTGCCCACCCTACCCGGCTTTAAATAAATCTGTCCCCCTTTTTCCAGGTATGCTATTTTGAAAAAATTAGAACTAGCAAGAGGATTCATACTATGACGACTCTGACACTCGAATATTGGCAGGATGAGGGGTGGTTTGTTGGCCACTTGCGAGAAATTCCTGGATGTTTCAGCCAAGGAGAGACCTTGGAAGATCTGGAGCGCAACATTGCTGAGGTGTATAAACTGCTACACGAAGAAACCGATCTGCCCATACCACCTAATGTAACCACCAAGCCCATCCTGCTGCCTGCATGAAGATGCGTGATCTGATTCGACTACTTGTCGCTCATCAGTGTCATCTTCACCGTCATGGAAGTAACCATGATGTTTACATCAATGTGCGAAATAGTCGTAAAGCGCCTATTCCCCGGCATAGTGAAATCAGAGAAAGCCTTGTCAAACTTATCCTCAAGCAATTGGATGTTGGAATTAAATAGCCAAGTAGGGTGGGCACGCCGTTTGTGCCCACGCGCAATGAGAAGGTGAACAACAAGGCCGTATAACCATGCCACGATACCGGCGCGCAAACGCAGAGGGGGCCACCTATTTCTTCACTGTGGTCAGTTACCGCCGCCAAGCAATATTATGCGACGAACCCATCCGGACGGCACTGCGTCAAGCGATCAAGCAGGTGCAGGGTTTGCACCCATTTACCATTGACGCCTGGGTATTGTTACCTGATCATTTACATTGTATCTGGACATTGCCTGATGGTGACAGCGACTTTGCCACTCGTTGGAGCATGATTAAACGCAAGGTCAGTCTGGCCTGCGCAAATCAATACAAACGTGAAGACTGGATAACGCCCTCGAAGCGTAAACACCGGGAATCCACGATTTGGCAGCGGCGCTATTGGGAGCATCAAATCCGGGATGACGGCGATTTTATGCGCCATGTTGGTTACATTCATTACAACCCGGTGAAGCATGGACACTGCGAGCGTGCCGCTCTATGGCCTTACTCGACATTTTACCGCTATGTCAAACAGGGCATTTACCCGGTGGATTGGGGAGCTGCCGATACAAGATTGGAGGAAGGGACGTTTGGTGAATAAACACGTGGGCACAAACGGCGTGCCCACCCTACTTGGCTCGACATTTTCCCGCTACGTCAAACAGGGCATTTACCCGGTGGATTGGGGAGCTGCCGATACAAGATTGGAGGAAGGGACGTTTGGTGAATAAACACGTGGGCACAAACGGCGTGCCCACCCTACTTGGCTTGGCTTGACGAGCGAGACGGTATCTACTTGGCTCCCGCTACCTACAAGAGCCGGGTACGTATTGTGCTGGGGTACCGGCACAGACCCATGTAAGAGTTTGATTGGGTGCAGTTCCCGCTATCGCGGGGGTTAAGGTAATAGTCACAGCTGCACCTACGCTAGAGGTAGCTGCGCTGCCGCTGACAGTTATGAGACCGGTACTGGTACCCACTGAAGCAGCAGTCACCTTCCCCAGAACCGGAATAGTTATTCCGTTCCCGCAGTTTGTGAGAGTCCCCGTGCTTTGGAAGCATTCGGTAATCGATGTTCTTGCGGAGCTGGCAGCAAGTACCAACTCGGATACCTTAGCTCTTATTGTATAATCTTGGTAACTTGGAATCGCAATCGCCGCCAATATCCCGATGATGGCGACCACAATCATCAACTCAATAAGGGTAAAACCTTGTTGTAGCTTTTTCATGATAAATCTCCTTTGTTTATTAACTTTCAAAATGACCAGAAGCCCATTCCCCGCGCTCCCGTTCATCATCTCCCCGCAGGCCGGTTGCCCTGACCGCAAGTAAGCGTTGTGCTTGGCAAATGCGATGCAGGATGTGTGCCAGAATGCCTGGGGACTGGGTTATGGGCCTGAAACCCGTATCGTAGCGTTTCTGTGCGAACGTTGAGGGCCGTTTTAAATGGGCGCGCGCAGCGCACCCTACGGTAGCCGGGTCAAAAAGTGACCAAAAAGGTCAGTCGGTTTCATTTCACCCTCCCCCTCCCCCCCCCGTCAAGGGAGGGGGAAAGATCGGAATTACCCTTGTATGTCCACCCCCCCCATCCCAACCTTCCCCCGTCAGGGGAGGGGTATTGAGGGCATCAGCCTACGGAGGCAATTGTTTATAATGCCCCATTGAAATATAATATGACATTATTTCTTATATTGGCATTTTAATAAAATATGGCAAATCATAAGGCAAAGCTCACCCAAGGTGGACGTATGGTGATCCCCGCTGAGTATCGCAGGGCGGTCGGGCTTGATGTGGGCGATGAGGTGGTAATGCGCATCGAGGGCGGGGAAATCAGATTGACACCGCTGCATCAGTCCATAAAGCGGGCGCAGGAGATGGTGCGCCGCTATGTTCCGAAAGGTCGCTCGCTAGCGAAGGAGTTGATCGCCGAGCGTAAAGAGGAAAAGAAGCGTGAGTGACTACGTCCTGGACGCCTCGGCGGTGCTGGTATTGCTTAACCAGGAACCCGGAAGCGAGGTGGTTGAGGAAGCGCTCTCCGGGGAGGCGACTGTGATGAACGCCGTTAATTATACCGAGGTGGTTTCTAAATTGGCGTCGGTGGGTATGCCTCCCAAGACGATAGCCGGCGCGCTAGAACCTCTTGGTCTCACTGTTCAACATCACGACCGTGCGGTTGCGGAACAAGCCGGTTTGCTCTATCCCGCCACGCATAGGCAAGGTCTGTCACTCGGCGACCGCAGTTGCCTTGCGCTGGCTAAAAGTCTGAAGCTGCCCGCGCTGACTGCGGACAAGGCATGGGTGGGATTGGATATCGGAGTGAAGGTCAAATTGGTTCGCTAAGAAGCACGGACAGTATTTGGATTAATGACCAATGGCGCATATGCTTCGTTTGGAAAGCCGGTGACGCCCATGAGGTCGAAATAGTGGACTACCACGATCTGGAGCGCCAAAAACATTTAATGGCTGATCGGCTGGTGCGTGAGGTGCTGGTGCGTGCAGCTTAAGGAATGTCAGGCGGCTCGCAGTCTGGCCCACTGAGAGTTGTGGGTTGCCATATGTAACCCTACAAGTTACAATTTAGCCGGTGATAAAAACATTCAAGCATAAGGGGCTGGAACGGTTCTTTCTCGTCGGAGAGCGTCGCTTGCTAGATGCGAAGTGGCTCGGGCGACTGGAAATTTTCCTGGATGTCTTGGATAAAGCCAGAACTGCCGAGGATTTAGCCGTCCCCGGCGCGGGGCTACACCGGCTGAGCGGCGATAGAAAAAGCACATGGAGTATGAAGGTATCAGGGAATTGGAGATTGACCTTTCGTTTTGAAGGCGGGCACGCCTATGAAGTGAATTTGGAGGATTATCACTGATGGAAACATTGGCATTTAAGGGTAGACGTCCGACGCATCCTGGAGCAGTGTTGCGGGAGATGGTTATACCGGAACTGAAACTCACTCAGGTAGAATTGGCCAAAGCGCTGGGCGTTTCGCGGCGCACTATTTCCGAAATCATTCACGAACACAGACCGGTGACTCCGGATATGGCCATGCGCTTGGGTCGGTTTTGCGGCAATGGCCCCCGGCTGTGGCTGAACATGCAGCAGGCTTTGGACTTGTGGGAGTTGGAGCACCGCAAGGCCAAGGAGTACGGCAAGATTAAGAAGTGTGCGTGAAGATGCAGACAAAAAAATTCAGTCTCATTAAGCCACTGATTAAGGAGTCATTTCTGTGAGCGATAAAGAGTTGTCCCGCAGCCGTTTCCCCCAGGTGCGTATGCGGCGTATGCGGCGCGATGAATTCAGCCGCCGCTTGATGCGCGAGACGCGGCTTACCACCGGTGATTTGATCTGTCCGGTGTTTGTGCTGGAGGGGAAGGGCAAGCGCGAACAGGTCGCCTCGATGCCGGGCGTCGAACGGGTGAGCGTAGACGAGCTGCTGAAAGAGGCGGCTGAACTGGTGGATCTCGGCATCCCCGCGGTGGCGCTGTTTCCGGTTACGCCTGCGGAGAAAAAATCGCCGGGTGCGAAAGAGGCCTGGAACCCGGAAGGTCTTGCCCAGCGTGCGGTGCGGGCGCTCAAGAAGGAATTTCCGCAGCTCGGTGTCATCACCGATGTTGCGTTGGATCCGTTTACGACCCACGGCCAGGATGGGCTGATTGACGATACGGGCTACGTGCTGAACGACGAGACGGTCGCCGTGCTGGTGAAGCAGGCGCTGTCTCATGCCGAGGCGGGGGCGGACATTGTAGCGCCTTCGGACATGATGGACGGCCGGATCGGCGCGATTCGTAATGCCCTGGAATCAGCGGGGCATATCCACACCCGCATCCTCGCCTACAGCGCCAAGTACGCCTCCAGTTTTTACGGCCCGTTCCGCGATGCGGTGGGTTCGGCGGCGAATCTGGGCGCGGGCAATAAATACAGCTATCAAATGGACCCGGCCAACAGCGACGAGGCGCTGTGGGAAGTGGCGCTCGATCTCGAAGAGGGCGCGGACATGGTGATGATAAAACCGGGCATGCCTTATCTGGACATCGTGCGCCGGGTCAAAGATCAATTCGGCGCGCCGACCTTCGTCTATCAGGTGAGCGGCGAGTATGCGATGCTGATGGCTGCCGCGCAGAATGGCTGGCTGGATGAGAAAGCGGTAGTGATGGAGTCGCTGCTGTCCATCAAGCGTGCCGGGGCGGATGGCATCTTGACGTATTTCGCCAAGCGGGCGGCGGGGTGGTTGAAGTAGCCACATTAGGGTTCGTCGGTCATGCACCGCACGCTTGGACCGGTCTGCGGGGCGCATGGATGTGGCATCGTGCGAATGAATTCGCACCTACCTGAGAGATGAACGTTGTTGATGGGCTATATGAAAATGACCTTCATAACCGAAACAAAAAGACAGCTGAGCAGGTTGTTGGATGCGGTACGTCACGGCGAAACCGTGCTGATTGTGCATCGGGGCAAGCCTGTGGCGCGGCTTGTGCCTGTAGTTACAAACAACTCTGGTGATACTGATGGTCGTCTCTCCCGGCTGGAGAGCGATGGCATAATCCGTCGTGCGACCGCCAGCCCATCCAAAAAATTACTGAAACAACGCCCACCACCCGCAAATTGGAGCATTGTGCAGGCCCTGTTACAGGATCGTAACGAGGAGTGGTGAAGTTCTGGGCTAGTCTAGCCCGCGAGACCCTCGTGTCGCTTGTCATGCAACTGTCATAAATCCTTCATACCATAGCAGGATGACTGACGGGCGCCTCTAAAAATAGTGGATTTTGGCTTTAGGCAAGGCGAAATTCTGCGAGGAAGCGGTCGCTCCTGCGCATCCCTGCGCCCGCGACATTCGGGCTTCCTGCCCAGCACAGTGTACACGATAGTACATGAGCATTCCGACGTACAGGGATGTACTAGTGTCGCGGGAGGCAGGACGCCGGAAGCGACCGAGTAGAATTTCAACGCCGCATAAAGACAAAAGACGCATTTTTAGAGGCGCCCTGACGTGGATCTCAAACAACCCGAACTGTACATCAACCGCGAACTCAGCCTGCTGGAATTCAACAAGCGCGTCCTGGAGCAGTCCATTGATGTGAGCATCCCGCTGCTGGAGCGGCTGCGGTTTCTGTGCATTTGCAGCACCAATCTCGACGAGTTTTTCGAGATCCGCGTCGCGGGTCTGAAGCAGCAAGTGACGTACGGGGCGGTGCAGGCCGGGCCGGACAACATCGGTCCGGCGGAGGCGCTCAAACGCATCAGCGAAGCGGCGCACCGCTTGGTCGCCGAGCAGTACCGCTTGCTCAACGAGACTATCATCCCCGAATTGGCGAAGGAGAATATCCGCTTCGTGCGGCGCACGCAGTGGAAACCCCGTCAGGCGGCCTGGGTGAAGCGTTACTTCACCAATGAACTGCTGCCGGTGTTGAGCCCTCTCGGGCTGGACCCCTCGCACCCCTTTCCGCGCGTACTCAATAAAAGCCTTAATTTTATCGTTTCCCTGGAAGGCAAGGATGCCTTCGGGCGCAGCAGCGGCGTCGCGGTGGTGCAGGCGCCGCGGTCTCTGCCGCGGCTGATTCATCTCCCCAAGGAATATTCCAAGGGGCCATACGATTTTGTCTTTCTTTCCTCCATCATTCACGCGCATGTGGGCGAGCTGTTCCCCGGCATGAAGGCCACGGGCTGTTTTCAGTTTCGCCTGACGCGCAACAGCGATTTGTTTGTGGAGGAAGAGGAGATCAAGGACCTGCGTCTCGCGCTGGAGGGCGAGCTGTCCACCCGTCAGTACGGCGATGCGGTGCGTCTGGAGGTGTCCGACAACTGTCCGGTCGAGATGGCCAATTTTCTGGTACAGCAATTTGGTTTGGGCCAGGAGGATCTTTATCAAGTGACCGGGCCGGTGAATCTGAATCGTTTGCTTGCGATCTATGATTTGGTGGAGCGGCCCGATCTGAAATATCCGGCCTTTGCGCCGAGTGTGCCGCGCCGCATTGAACAAGCGGCCGACATCTTCAGTGTCGTCCGGCGCGGCGATGTGCTGCTCAATCACCCTTACGAATCGTTTGCGCCGGTGGTGGATTTTGCGCGCCAGGCGGCGACTGATCCCGATGTGCTGGCGATCAAACAGACGCTTTACCGTACCGGTTCCGATTCCGTGCTGGCGGACGTGCTGGTGGACGCCGCCCGTGCAGGCAAAGAGGTGACGGTGGTCGTGGAACTGCGCGCGCGCTTTGACGAGGCGGACAATATTAACGTCGCGACCCGTTTGCAGGATGCCGGTGCGCATGTGGTGTACGGCGTGGTGGGCTATAAGACGCATGCCAAGATGATTCTGGTGTTGCGGCGCGAGGGCAAGCGGTTGCGGCGTTACGTGCACCTCGGCACCGGGAACTATCACGCCCGCACCGCGCGCGTGTACACGGATTATGGTTTGCTCACGTGCGACAAGGCGATCGGCGATGATGTGCATAAGCTCTTTCAACAGCTCACCGGTTTGGGCCGTGCGACTAAATTAAAGAAGATTTTGCAGTCGCCCTTCACCCTGCACAAGGCGATGCTGGGGCTGATCGCGCGCGAGGCCGAACACGCGAAGCAGGGTAAGCAAGCGCATATCATTGCCAAGATGAATGCGATTGATAATCCGCAAATCATGCAGGCGTTGTACGAAGCCTCGCAGGCGGGCGTGAAGATTGATCTCATCATACGCGGAATGTGTTGCCTGCGGCCGGGTGTTGCTGGGGTGTCGGAGAATATTCAGGTGCGTTCCATCGTGGGCCGGTTTCTGGAGCACAGCCGGGTGTTTTATTTCCTGAATGACGGCAATCCGGATTTTTATTGTTCGAGCGCCGATTGGATGAGCCGCAATTTCTACAGGCGCGTGGAGACCTGCTTTCCGGTCGAGGACAGCCGCCTGCAGGCGCGGTTGCTGAACGAAGGGCTGCTGCCGTATCTCGCCGACAATACCCAGACCTGGCTGATGCAGAGTGATGGAACGTATAAGCGTCTCAAGCCGGGCAATCAAAAACCTCGTTCGGCTCAGCAGTTTCTCTTGCAGGAGTTGGCAGAGTAAAAGTTAAATATGCGACTAATAGCTCACCGCAGAGGACGCAGAGGTGTTGTGGGTTTGAAATAACGCATATTCTCTGCGACCTCTGCGGTTATATTTTGTCGTACTTACACAATTCTTAATCTGATCTTCGCAGCTTTCAAATATTTTATTTCCTGAGCCAGATCGGCTTGGGTAAGCGGGTGTTTGTTGAGCCAGCCGGCGGGGAAACTGATCTGCAAGACATCCGCCTTTGCGGTAATGGAAAATTTCGGCAGGGCTTGGCGGCTGCGGCTGCGGTTTAATAACACCGCGAGCCTCAGTAAGACGCATAAACGTTTCGCCGCTCTCGCCCGCTCCGCCTGAAGATCCGTAAATACGGCAAGCGGGAATTTGCTGCGCTGGCCGAGGATAAGCGTGGCCAGAAGTTGCTGTTCCTGGCGCGAAAAACCGGGCATATCGGAGTGCTCGACCAGGTAGGCGCCGTGTTTGCGATACTGACTGTGCGAGATGGCGAGCCCGATCTCGTGCAGCCGCGCGCTCCAGCCGAGCATGGGTTGGTATGAGTCGAGCTTCCATTGTGGGAGCTGCTTCAGGCAGCGCAAGGCCGTCTGCTCGGCGCGCTTGGCCTGATCGGTGTCTACGTGATACTGGATGCTGAGCCGCGCGACGCTGCGGTCGCGGATGTCCTTGTGACGTATGCGGCCGAGCAGATCATAGAGCAGTCCTTCGCGCAGGGCCCCGCCTGTGGCGTGCATCCGCTCTATGCCGAGACTCTCAAACACGGCGAGCAGGATAGCGACGCCGCCCGGCAAGACGGGCGCGCGGTCGCTGCGTAGTCCGGGGAGCTGGAGACGATTTACATGCCCGGCGGCGAGCAGGCGCTTGCGTAGTTTTTTCAGGCTGGAGCGGGTGATGCCGTCCCGGCTCCAGCGATTGGCAGCAATGATTTCCTGAATGGCGTTGATGGTGCCCGAGGAACCGATACAGTTCGTCCAGCCGATGCTGCGATAGTGTCTGGTGAGGTTCTGTAATTCTTGTTGCGCGGCGATTTCGGCGCGCCGCATCGAGGCCGCGGTGATAACGCCGCCGGGAAAGTGGCTGAGACTGCTCGTCACGCAGCCCATTTGCAGGCTTTCCATCTGCAGGGGCTCGAAACGCTCTCCGATGATGAGTTCGGTACTGCCTCCGCCGATGTCCACCACCAAACGTTTCCCGGCATCGTCGGCGAGACTGTGCGCGACGCCGAGATAGATGAGTCGCGCCTCTTCCCGTCCGCCGATGATCTCGATAGGATGACCTAATGCTTGTTGGGCGCGCTGCAAAAAAAACTCGGCGTTTTGGGCGTGCCGCAGGGTGTTGGTGCCCACCGCCCGCACGCTCCCCGGCGCGATAGCGGCGATGCGTTGACCGAAACGTTTCAGGCAGTCGAGCGCGCGTCTTTGCACCTTCGCCGTGAGGCGGTTGTTTTTATCGAGGCCCGCCGCGATCCGTGTGGTTTCACGCAGCCGATCGAGGATGTACAGTTTGCCGCGGGTGATGCGAGCGATAACCAAGTGAAAGCTGTTGGAGCCGAGATCCACCGCGGCGATGATCTCCGGCGGCGGGGGCGGGGGGGTGATTTTTTTGGCCAAAGCGTTCACTTAGTTGCTATGATCGTAGGGGTACTATACATTGAAAACGTTACAAAATACCCATGTCATCCTTATTCGATTTTGACCGGCAAGAAGAGCGTTATGCGGTGATGGGTAATCCGGTGGCGCACAGTAAGTCGCCGCTGATCCACGCCGCCTTTGCGCGCCAGTTTGGGTTAAAGATCATCTATACCGCCATCCAGGTGGATGCCGGCGGTTTTCTCCAGGCGGTGGGCAATTTTCAGGCCGCCGGCGGCAAGGGTTTGAATATCACTGTGCCCTTTAAGCGCGAGGCGTGGCTGATGTCGGACGTGCGTACGCCGCGGGCTGAATTAGCCGGCGCGGTGAATACCCTGACTCTCAAGCCCGACGGCAGCCGCCACGGAGATAATACCGACGGCATCGGTCTGGTGCGGGATATTATGCGGAATCACGCCGGCCGTATCAGCGGGCAACGTGTCCTGCTGTTGGGGGCCGGCGGCGCGGTGCGGGGAGTATTAGGACCGTTGCTGGGAGAAAAACCTGCGCAGTTGATTATTGTTAACCGCGATGTGGAAAAGGCGCGGGAGCTGGCGACGGTGTTTGCCGGGATGGCCAAGATAGAAGTCTGCGCCTATCCGGCACTGACGGGACGAGAGTTTGATCTCATCATTAACGGTACCTCGGCAAGTTTGAGTGGCGAACTGCCCCCTATCCCTAACGGGATCTTGGCGAAGGACGGTTGGTGTTACGACATGATGTATGCGGTCACGCCCACGGTCTTTGTGCGCTGGAGCGAGGAGCAGGGCGCAATGAAGTCACTCGATGGGCTGGGCATGCTGGTGGAACAAGCGGCCGAGTCGTTTTTTGTCTGGCATGGAGTGCATCCAGAGACTCTGCCAGTAATTCAAGAGTTGCGACAGAAACTTAAGCAATAAGGTGCGAGCCATGATTATCGGCGTGCCGAAAGAGATCAAGGACGGTGAGTACCGTGTCGGCCTGGTGCCCGCCGGGGTCAAGGCCTTGCGTGATGCGGGCGGCACGGTGTTGATCGAGCGTGCGGCAGGGGCGGGAAGCGGCATCAAGGATCAGGAGTACGCCGCCGCGGGCGCCGAGATGGCGGCGGAGGCGTCCGAAATCTGGGAACGCGCGCAACTGATCGTCAAGGTCAAGGAGCCGATCGAGCCGGAGTACGATCTGCTGCGGGAGGGACAGGTTTTGTTCACCTATTTGCATCTGGCGCCAGCCGCTGAATTGACGCGCCTATTACTGCAAAAAAAGGTGACGGGGATCGCCTATGAAACAATCACCAACGCCCTGGGTGAACTGCCCTTACTTATACCCATGAGCGAGATCGCCGGCCGCATGTCCATACAGGTCGGCGCCACCTACCTCGAACGGACCTACGGCGGACGCGGTGTATTGCTGAGCGGCGTGCCGGGTGTGCTGCCGGCCAAGGTCGTCATCATCGGCGGC
The DNA here is from genome assembly GCA_016195665.1 of Gammaproteobacteria bacterium. Taxonomy (NCBI): domain Bacteria; kingdom Pseudomonadati; phylum Pseudomonadota; class Gammaproteobacteria; species Gammaproteobacteria bacterium. The sequence continues at coordinate 46,642 of JACPZD010000040.1, forward strand.
GGCGCGGTGGGCAAGAACGCGGCCAGGATGGCCGTGGGGCTCGGTGCGCAGGTGACGATCATCGATATCAGGCTGGAGCATCTGCGTCACCTGGACGATCTCTTTCAGGGTGGCGTCCGTACCCTTGTTTCCAACAGCTACAACATTTGGAACGCCATTGAGAACGCCGATGTGGTGATTGGCGCGGTGTTGATCCCGGGCGCCTCTGCGCCCAAACTCATCACGCGCGAGATGCTCTCCTTCATGCACAAAGGCGCGGTGATCGTGGATGTCTCGGTGGACCAGGGCGGTTGCGTGGAGACTTCGCACCCGACGACGCACAGTCACCCCACTTTCGTGGTGGATGATGTGGTGCACTATGGTGTCGCCAATATGCCCGGCGCCGTGCCGCGTACCGCGACCTTCGCATTGACCAACGCCACCTTGCCCTATGTGCTCAGGTTGGCCACGCAAGGTTTTAAAAACGCGATAAACGCCGATGCCGGTCTCAAGGCAGGCGTGAATACCTATCAAGGTCATGTTACTTACCAGGCCGTTGCAACGGCGCAGGGTCTCACGTATACGCCGCTTGAAAAAGTGATTTAATCCCACTCCAATGGCGGCTCATCCAGCAGCGCGGCCTGTTCGCGCAATGCGAGGATCTGTTCCTGCCAGTAACGCTGCGTGTTGAACCACGGGAAATTGAGCGGGAAGCTCGGATCTTGCCAGCGCCGCGCGAGCCAGGCGGAGTAGTGAATCATGCGCAGGATGCGCAGCGGTTCGATGATCTGTAGCTCGCGCGGGTCGAAGTTGTGAAAATCGCAATAACCCTCGAGAATGTCTGTGAGTTGGATCGTCTGTTCGGCGCGCTCTCCGGAGAGCAACATCCAGATATCCTGCACCGCCGGACCCATCCGGCAGTCGTCAAAGTCCACAAAATGCGGACCGCGGTCGGTCCATAAGATATTGCCGGGATGACAATCGCCGTGCAGGCGTATGTGTTGTATGCTTCCCGCGCGCGCGAATAGATCCGCCACCTGCTTTAACAAACCTTCTACCAGAGTGCGATAGGCAATCTCCAAATCCGCGGGAATGAAGCCGTGTTCCAGTAAAAATCGTGCGGCGTCGTGGCCGAACTCCTGTACGGTGAGCGTGGGCCGATGACGAAAGATCTGTGTCGCTCCAATAGCATGGATGCGTCCTATAAAACGACCCACCCACTCGCGTTGCCCGGGATCTTCTAGGTCAGGGCAACGCCCGCCCTGACGCGGGAACAGGGCAAAGCGGAAACCTTTATAATGAAAAAGAGTGTTTCCGTCCATTCCCGGCAATGGAGGCACTACCGGAATTTCATGCTCGGCCAGTTGCAGCGTGTAGGCGTGCTCCTCCAGGATGGCTTCATCGGACCAGCGCCCCGGCCGGTAAAACTTCGCCACCAATGGGGCGCCGTCTTCGATACCGACCTGATAGACGCGATTCTCATAGCTGTTGAGCGTGAGGAACGCCCCCGTGCAGCGGACTCCATAACTTTCTACGGCGTCGAGAATGACATCGGGGCTTAGGGCGTAGTAGGGTGTTTCGCTGCTCGCAACAGTCTGTTCGGACTTGTCAAGATGTTCGGTCATGATCGCTCGTGGTAGATTATTAAGGACTTAACGAATAAAGGTAACATAATTCATGACCAATCCCTTGTTGGAATTCAGCGGCCTGCCACGGTTTTCCGTCATTCTGCCTGAGCATGTCGAGCCGGCAGTTGACGCCCTGCTGGCCGGTAATCGCACCCGCATTGCGGCGTTGCTGGATGCCACGGCGCACTACACCTGGGATAATCTGATACAACCCATTGAAGATCTGGAGGAGCGCCTGGAGCATGCATGGTCCACCGTCAGTCATCTCAACGCCGTGGTCAATTCGGAGGCGCTGCGCGCGGCCTACAACGCCTGTCTTCCCAAGCTCAGCGACTACGCGGCCGAGATGGGACAAAACGCACGCCTCTATCAGGCCTACAAAGCCATCGCCGCAGGGCCTGAATACACTGCACTGAGCGTGGCGCAGAAAAAGATCATTGACAATGCCTTGCGTGATTTTCACCTTTCCGGCATTGACCTCAATCCCGCCGCCCAGGCGCGCTACAAGGCCATCACGCAAGAGCTTTCCAAACTCGCCAGTCAATTCGAGGAGCATCTGCTGGACGCGACTCACGGCTGGACTCGCCACGTGACAGACGCGGCCGGGCTTGCCGGGCTGCCGCCCACCGCGGTCGCGCTGGCCCGGCAACGCGCGGAGGTCGCTCCCGGCTTCCTGCCTCCCGCGACATTAGTACCTCCGTGTACGTCACAGGACAAACTGGACGGCTGGCTGTTCACCCTGGAACTGCCTTCTTATCTGCCGGTGATGAAATACGCTGATCACCGCACGCTGCGCCATGAGATGTACGAGGCCTATGTCACGCGCGCCAGCGAACTCGGGCCCAATGCAGGCAAGTGGGATAATGGCCCGATTATTGAAAAATTATTGCCGCTGCGTCACGAGTTGGCGCAACTGTTGGGTTTTAATAATTACGCTGAGCTGTCACTCGCAAAAAAAATGGCCAAGAGCAGCTCCCAGGTTATGGGTTTTCTCAATGACCTGGCGCGCCGCTCGAAACCGATGGCTGAGCATGAGTTCACCGAACTCAGGGAATTCGCGCACGCCCAGGGAATCGAGACGCTGGAGGCATGGGACATTCCCTACTACACCGAAAAACTCAGCCAGCACAAATACGCCATCTCACAAGAGGACCTGCGCCCCTACTTTCCCGAGCCGCGGGTGCTGGAGGGTTTGTTTGCAATCATGAACCGTCTCTACAATCTCAGCGTCAGGGAGGTCAAGGGCGTGGAAGTCTGGCGTCCCGATGTGCGTTTCTATGAAGTCCGCGATGCCGCTACCCAAGAAGTGCGCGGCCAATTTTATCTTGACCTGTACGCGCGTCCGCACAAGCGCGGAGGCGCATGGATGGCCGAGTGCATCACCCGCAAGCGCACTGCGGCCGGGGTGCAGACCCCGGTCGCCTATCTGACCTGTAATTTCAGCGCACCGATCGGCGACGATCCTGACGTACAGGGACGTACTAATGTCGCGGGAGGCAGGATGCCGGGAGCGACCGCGCTGTTCACCCACGACGAGGTGCTCACCCTGTTTCACGAGTTCGGCCACGGCCTGCATCACCTGCTCACGCGCGTGGATTATGCCGGTGTGGCCGGCATCAACGGCGTCGCGTGGGATGCAGTGGAACTGCCCAGCCAATTCATGGAGAACTGGTGTTGGGAGCGTGAGGCGCTGGATCTGATCGCCGGACACTATCAGACCGGCGCACCGCTGCCGCAGTCCATGTTGGACAAGATGCTCGCTGCAAAAAACTTCCAGTCAGGCCTGCACATGCTCCGGCAACTGGAATTTTCGCTGTTCGATTTTCGCCTGCACCTGGAGTTTGACCCGCAAAAAGGCCCGCAGGTGCGCGAGTTGCTCGATGAGGTGCGTGCGGAGGTCGCCGTCATTCGACCGCCCGCCTTCAATCGTTTTGCCAACAGCTTCTCGCATATCTTCGCCGGCGACTACGGTGCGGGTTATTACAGCTACAAATGGGCTGAAGTCTTGTCCTCCGACGCATACGCCAAGTTCGAGGAGCGCGGCATCTTTGATCGCGCCACCGGCCTGCATTTCCTGCACACCGTCCTTGAGCAGGGCGGCAGCCGCGAGCCGATGGAGCTGTTCGTAGAGTTTCGCGGCCGGGAACCGACCATAGATGCGTTATTGCAACATAGTGGCATTGCGACATGACAGATTTCACGCAAAGGGGCAAAAATATTTATAGAACTACATTCACCGCAGAGGATGCAGAGAAACGCAAAGAAAAATACACAAACCGCCAAAGGCGCAGAGAAATAAGATCAAAAAAACTTGGCTTCTACTCCGCGTCCTCTGCGGTGAATAGTTTTTAATTTGGCGCCTTTGCGTCTTGGCGTGACATAAGCAATGCTGAAAATCGCCACCTGGAACGTGAACTCCTTGCGCGTGCGTCTGCCGCATCTGTTGGACTGTCTGGTGGCCACTCAGCCCGACATCGTCGCTCTACAGGAGACCAAACTGCCCGACAGCGATTTTCCGCTCGCTGAAATTCAGCAGGCGGGTTATCAAGCCGTCTTCTCCGGTCAAAGGACTTACAACGGTGTCGCCATCCTCAGCCGCACGCCCGCCGGCGACATGCTCACGGATATCCCCGGGCTGGACGATGAGCAGCGCCGCATCCTGGCGGTGTCATTTAATGGACTACGCGTCGTCAATGTGTATATTCCAAACGGGGCATGTGTCGGCTCGGATAAATACCATTATAAATTGGCGTGGCTGGAGAAGCTGACGGCCTACCTGCATCACGAACTGGAGCGCCACCCCCGGCTGGTTCTGCTCGGTGACTTCAACATAGCGCCCGAAGACCGCGATGTACATGATCCCAAGGCGTGGGAAGGACAGGTGCTGGTGAGCGAGCCGGAACGGGCCTATTTCAGGAAACTGTTGGACCTGGGGTTCGCCGACAGCTTCAGGTTATTCGAACAGGCCCCGGAAACCTATAGCTGGTGGGATTACCGCATGGGCGCCTTTCGACGCAATATGGGTTTGCGCATAGACCACATCATGGTGAGCCCGGAGCTGCGCGCCCTCTGCCGCGCGGCGTGGATAGACAAGTCTATGCGTAAATTGGAGCGGCCTTCGGACCATGCTCCGGTGTTTGCCGAGCTTGAATTGTAGGGCCGAATTTATTCGGCCTTTATGTTCTGCGCGGCGGATAGGCGATGAAGGTCACCACGACTAACAGCCCAAAGCCGCTATAGATAGAGGCAAATATCCACTCGGGAGCAGAATAAAACAGGATGCGGTTGAGCCAGTATCCGATAAAGCTCAACTCGTAACCTGCCTGTCCCGCCATCTCACGCAAACGGTTTTCCAAAACGGTGAGCGGGCAGTTTACCCCCAGCCAGGCCTCGAGGATGACAAACAGAATTGCGGCTAGATGACTTATGCGGAAGGGGGGGTTGCGGGCCCAACGCCAATTTCTGAGCCAGCCGATCAGGATCCCTATCTCGCCACCCATCACAAATAGGACAAATGACGCATGTAAGGTTACCGTGGCATCGGCAAGCCACGCATAGGCTTGGGCGCTCACCTGTCCGCAAAGATTCCCAGCGCCTGCCAGATTTCGTCCACGCGCTGTTTCACCTCCGCGCTCATGGTGATGGGTTCGCCCCACTCACGGGTGGTTTCACCCGGCCACTTGTTAGTGGCGTCGAAGCCGATCTTGGAGCCGAGGCCGGACACCGGCGAGGCGAAGTCGAGATAGTCAATCGGCGTGTTTTCGATGATAGTCGTATCACGCGCCGGGTCCATGCGAGTGGTCATGGCCCAGATGACATCCTTCCAGTCACGGATGTTTACATCATCATCGGTGACGATGACAAACTTGGTGTACATGAATTGACGCAGGAACGACCACACGCCGAACATCACCCGCTTGGCGTGGCCGGGATATTGTTTTTTCATGCTCACCACGGCAAGCCGATACGAACAGCCCTCCGGCGGCAAATAGAAATCGCTGATCTCGGGAAACTGACGCTGTAGCAGGGGCACGAAAACCTCGTTCAGCGCGACGCCCAATACCGCGGGCTCGTCAGGCGGGCGGCCGGTGTAGGTGCTGTGATAAATAGGGTTGTTGCGGTGCGTGATGCGCTCGATCGTAAACACCGGAAATTTTTCCACCTCGTTGTAATAACCGGTGTGGTCGCCGAAGGGGCCTTCGAGCGCCTCTTCACCCGGTTCGATGTAGCCCTCCAACACGAACTCGGCGCTGGCCGGTACCTGTAGATCATTGCCCAGACATTTCACCAGCTCGGTCTTGGCGCGACGCAGGAGTCCCGCGAAGGCATATTCGGAAAGGGTGTCCGGCGCCGGCGTCACCGCGCCCAGTATCGTGGCGGGATCGGCGCCCAGCGCGACCGCGACCGGAAAGCGTTCGCCGGGACGCGCAATCTGCCAGTCGCGAAAATCCAGCGCACCGCCGCGATGCGCCAGCCAACGCATGATAAGTTTGTTGCGCGCAAGCACTTGCTGGCGGTAAATCCCCAAATTATGCCGGTCCTTGAACGGCCCCTTGGTGACCACCAGGGCCCAGGTAATGAGCGGCCCTGCGTCGCCTGGCCAACACGTTTGGATGGGGAGTTTGGATAAGTCTACTGCGTCGGCCTCGATGATATTCTCCTGACAGGGTGCTTTACTGACCACCTTCGGCGCCATGCTCAACACCTGTTTGAGCACCGGCAGCTTGTCCCAGGCATCACGCCAGCCCTTGGGCGGTTCAGGTTCCTTCAGATAGGCAAGGAGCTTACCCACCTCGCGCAGCGCCTCTACCGAATCCTGTCCCATGCCCAACGCCACGCGCCGCGCTGTGCCAAACAGATTGGCCAAAACTGGAATGCTGCTGCCCTTGGGGTTTTCAAACAGCAAGGCCGGCCCGCCCGCACGCAAGGTGCGGTCGCAGATCTCCGTCATTTCCAAATAGGGATCAACGGAAAGCGTGATGCGCTTAAGCTCACCCTGCCGCTCAAGTTGGGCGATGAAATCACGCAGGTCGTTGTATTTCATGTGGGAGCTCGATGTACCGTCAGCCAGCGCGGCAAGACTATCCCTTCCCGATAAAGAACCATCATATAGAACATCAACATGGGGACAATATGCAACAGGGCGCGATTCAGAGTCGAGAAATCGGCGACCCAAATGTGCGCCTTACTGAAGAAGAACACAATCGCAAGAAAATAAAAATCGGTGAGGACTAAGATAGTCATGACCCGCAGCGGCGCCGAAAATAGGCGTGTCAAAGCAAACAGCCATAATGCGATGAACAAATACCAAAACAGGTGCCAGTTATCCATGACGAACATATTCTTTAAGATCGGTTCTCCTACAGGGCTGAATTCAGTATGCAGGGTGTAGCCCAAAATGACCAGTTGTGTCCGGCCAAGTAGGAACAGCGCAGCACCGCCGACGAGTGCTACACCGATCATTCCGGTGCGCGGCATTAAGGCCACCCACAAGGCCGGCAGAAAGGTCAGCATCCATATTTGGCCGGGTATCTTGATGAGCGGGCAGCTTAGCACGAGCAACAAGGCCAATAGCCCCTGCCGATGATCGCGGGTTCGGGCCCAGTGGAAAAAGGCCATGGCCGCCAGCCCGTAAACCGTGGCCATGAACAGATCCGCATAACCGGCCAGGGCGATATGCGTGTCGAGCAGCGGCAGCGACAGCAAAAAATAGGTAAAAATCATGGCGGCCAAAGGCGAAACACCCCACAGTCTGGCCTGACCGTAAAAGGCCAAACCGAGCGCAATGCCGCATTGTAACCAGGGCAGGTTCATCAAGGAGTCATCCCACCGTCCCAAACTGTAACTCATCCATACTTGCAACAGAGGTATGGTCGCGGGATAGTGCGGCGCAGAGTCGGTGTACGCCTGTGTGGCGCCTGAAGAGAGCCAGATGTCCGCAGGGACGAATGGAACTAATCGCCCCAATTCATACCAGACACGGGCCTTGGTGGCCCATTGGCTCCAGGCATCCCATGCAAACAAGGGCCGCCAGATAATTTCCAGCCCTAACCCGGCAAAGCGCAGAATGATTATCGCGAATAAAAAAATGAACAGGGTGTGTTGCCAGCGTATTGGATTACGCCAGCTATCGGCCACCAGGTCACTGGTACTGTTGCGTAAAGGTATTTTCCAGTGTAACGGCGCGCCCAGCGTCGTTATGGCGACCAAAGGCAGACTGATACTCACGAAGCTAAAGGGGATGCCGAGTAAGTCCAGCAGACGCATGACCAGTGTTGTGACCAGCGCACCTAGCACATAACCATAGCCGAGCCAGACAGGCCAGGCCTTGGCACCCCTGTCGCGCCACAAAACCCTCAGCCAGACCACGCCCAGCAGCCAGGGCAGCAGCATGCCCGCGGTCAATCCTAAAAATCCCATTTAACGTACCTTCAGCAATCCGTAACCGTTGCCCCAGAGAATGAGATCAACGGGAATTTCCTGATTATTACCCAACAAGAGTTTTTGGGCAGTGGGGTTGTATTGCAACTCTGCTTTTTGGTAGAAGGCGATGTACTCACCTGATCGAAAATTTTGAATAGAGGGAAACCCCGCACTTTTATAAACATTATGCGGATAAAGATAGTAAGCCCCGCGGCCTCGCAAGTAATCCAGGTCGGAAAAAAACAAAATCCTTACTGGTGCGGTTGGCAGATTTTCCTTTACCTTCATTACAAAAACAAATAAATCATCGTCCTCGGCCGATTTGTGCCGTTCTGCCCAGGTCTTCCCTGCATAGTTATGGGAAGTCGCTGACAGCTCATTCAAAAGATTAAACTGCCAGCGCAAATCAAGTAATAGCCAAGCACTGAAAAATAACGTGGGGACTACCAGCGGGTTAAATGCCATAACTCGCAGCCAAACCAGAACAAAATAAAGTCCGCAGGCAATGACTACAATAGCCACTGCTGTGACTAAAAGTGGAAGGGTGGGATATGGTGTTCCTCCATAGAGAAAATTAATGGACGCAGCACTCCAGGGTTCATGGGTCAGCCACTCGGCCACGAGATCGGACAGGGTTGGCTGAGCGTTGACGGGGATGAGTGTGAGACGATGAATCACCAAAGGCCCGGTGAGCGGCGCGGTGATGGCCAGCCCAATCTCGCTGAGCTTGCCGCGCCAGGCGGCGTCATCACTGACGCGCAAAGATAGCGTCTGCTGGTCATCCTTATTGAGGGGTAGAGTAAAAATCTCGCCGGGATTATCAGCCCGGCGCCAAAGAACAAACAAACCTGAGCTTGGGGGTGTGCCGCCGATTTCCAGCCGCACCGTTGAATAATCGGTGGCTTCGATCTGGATAGAGGACGCCGATGCGATGGCCACACCCTTATCAGACAAGGCCTCTACTGCAAGCGTATCCTGGCCTTTGTGCCCTTTGCCTTCTACCAGATTCAACTCAACGCCTGTCCACTGCTGCAGAGCGGGAGGGTGTGGCGGCGCCCGCCAGGCGATAAGCTGCAAAACGGCAGTAAGAAGAAAGACTGCGCTAATCGCCAATAACAGCGGGGCACTGATCCACCACTCTCGCCAAACAGATCTAAGCAACGTCATTGCGCGTTCTGGCTCTTAAAAATCTGGAAAATGCTTAGGAAGATGATTCGCAAGTCAAACCATACTGACCAGTTATTGATGTAATACAAATCATACTTCACGCGCATTTCCATTTTTTCCAGGTCGCCGGTTTCACCGCGTAGTCCATTAATCTGGGCCCAGCCTGTTATACCCGGTTTAACACGTTGACGGAGCAGATAGGGGTCAATACGTTTTTTGTAAAACTCGTTGTGTTCAAGCGCGTGCGGGCGTGGACCGACGATAGACATCTCTCCCCGCAGCACATTAAAGAACTGCGGCAATTCGTCGAGACTGGTGCGTCGCAAAAAAGCGCCAAACGGCGTGATACGCGGATCATTGGGTTTGGCCTGAGTCACCGTTCCCTCGGGCTCGGCGTGTACCTTCATGCTGCGAAACTTCCAGATCCGGATTTCGTCTTTTTCCAACCCGCCGCGTTTCTGTTTAAATAGTACCGGGCCGGGTGAGCTGAGTTTCACGCCCATCGCAATCAAGATCATAAGGGGACTGGTCAGGACTAGAATCAGCGCCGCCAGGATCTTGTCCTCAAGCATCTTGACTATAGCATTGATACCGCTCAGAGGGCTGTCCATCAGGTTAATGACCGGGAAGCCCGCCACCTCGGTGATGGAGTGGTGCAAAAGTTGGAAGCCGTAAATGTTGGGCACCAGGCGGACCTGCACATTGGCATGACGCAGTTCATACAAGAGTGTCTTCATGCGTTCCTCGGCACGCAAGGGGAGTGCAATCCACACCTGATCTATTGCGTCACGTTCCAGATCGCCGGCCAGGCGATTTGTCGTTCCTCTCACCTCGATCCCTTCCAGATGACGGCCGCACAATTGAGGGTCATCGTCATAAAATGCGGTGATGTGGAGGCCCATCCAGGGGGAGTTCTTGATACGCTGGGCGACTTCCCGTCCCAGCGAACCGGCGCCTACAATCACAATATAACGGAGGTTAAAGCCCTTGCGGCGTATATGACGCAACCCCAGCCGCAACAGGATTCTGAAAAGGGTCAACGCCGCAAAGCCGAGTCCTGCCCACAGACCCATCCACTGGCGCGAAAAATCCGTGCCTGTTTTGGTGGCGAACATGACCACCACCAGGCCGGCAATGACAACAAGCCAGGCGCTGAACAGTGTCTGGATTTCAGCCCATAGGCTCGCGCCGCGCTGGGCTTGATACACTCTAAAAAACGGGAAGATGAGAAAACAGAGCAGAAAGGCAGCGATGAAAGCCACCAAATAATGTAACGGGAACTGCAAATTCTCAAATCGAAGGAAGTAAGCTACCACACCGGCCAAGCCTACCAGCAGTGGGTCTAACAGCCGCAGGGCATATTCTAATAGCCCGGAATTTTCCTTCAATAAGCTGCGGGGTGTCACGGTGTGGCTGCCCTTGGCATTGCCTGATATTTATGCGGTATTCGCATCCAGCACCGGAAGTCCTTCCGCAGTGGCTGCCTGGTTGAGCCGCACGTCGAAGGATGAAAAGGCGATCCGGACGCTGGGAGAAATTTGCCGTAAGTCTAAAGCGGCGGCGAGATGAATGGCATCGAGGCCACGCAGTGCGTGCTTGACTGCCAGGTCCCCTGCTTCTGTTTCAGCAAGGTCGAGAACGGCAAAGTCCCGCCATTGCTGCTTCAGCATCAGCAACACGCGCTTAAAAGCATCCGGGTCTAGATCGCCCTCCCGGCTCCGGCGCGCCAAAGCCGCCACCGCCTCCGGATAGGCGACCCGCGACGTGGCAAGCACTTCTGCGTCAAGCGCCCAGCGGCGCACTGAATCTGCGCGGGCCTCGTCAAGGTAGAGTTTGATCAGACTGCTGGTGTCCAGGTAAAGGATCACCGCCGATCTTTAAGCACGGTCTCGCTCAGTGGTTTGCCGCGTACTGCAATCCCGCCCAGTCCCGCAGGTTTGCCTCCAGACCATTTGAGTTTGCCCTGTGAGGCGAGCAACAAGGCGGCCTCACGCTCAGAACTCAGCGGCACGAGTTCCGCTACCTCCTCGCCCCGATCGGTAATGATGACCCGTTCACCTCGTTGCGCTTGTTGCACATAGCGGCTCAGATGCGCCTTGAGTTCCTTGATGCCCACTGTTTTCATATTAATTAACCCTGAGGTGACTGTGAGGTAGTCACATCAACAGTATATTTGTGATCCCCACAAAATGCAATGGAAACCGGCAAGGCTATTGTGCGTTCCCCCCCTTTGTAAAAGGGGAGAGATGGCAAGCCGTCGAACGCCAAGCCACGGATGGCTTGGCTGGACTTTCGCGCGTAGCAGGATGCGTAGCGTAGAAAGAGGGGGATTTGCGTAGTGGTCATCCCCATTTTTCAATGAGTGGCCTGTTTCTTAAATTTACTGTTTTGGAAATTCTTCCAGGCTGCATCTACAAATGCCTTAAACTCTTGCCGAAAACGCTCTTGTCGAAAGTGCATGGCATTCTCTCTGCACCTTTCGGCGGAAATCCGGTCGCGCGCCTGTTCGAACTCTTCGATTGCATTGACTATCGCTGCGGCATTCTGCTCTTTAAAAAATACGCCGGTGGGATGTTCATCATTCAGTCCACGTATCGTTTCGAGCACACCCCCCTTAGCATAGGCGATTACAGGTGTGCCACAGGCTTGCGCCTCCAGTGGGGAGATTCCAAAGTCCTCCTCGGCGGCAAATACAAAAGCCTTAGCGCGCTGCATAAAAGTTTTTAGACGATCTTGTTCTTGGTAACCCAGCAGCGTTATATTCTGGTTCGCTTTTGCTTGGATCTTTTTGAAATCCGGCCCGTCGCCTATCACGACCAGCCTTTTGTCAGGCATTCCATTAAAAGCCTCAACAATAAGATCAATTTTCTTATAAGGCACCAGGCGTGACGCGGTAAGATAGAAATCTTCTTTTTGCTCGTGAAGTGCAAAGCTTGTGGTGTCTACCGGGGGATAAATTACACTCGCCTCACGCCGATATACTTTCCAAATGCGTTTGGCGATAAAATGCGAGATGGCGATGAAACTATCCACACCGTTAGCCGTGCGCGCATCCCAGAGCCTCATTTTATGAAGCACCCATTTAGCCAGCCACCCTTTAATCCCCTTATCCAGACCCGTTTCTCGCAAATACTGATGCTGCAAGTCCCATGCATAACGCATAGGAGAATAAACATAACTGATATGCAGTTGATCGGGGCCGGTTATAACGCCTTTTGCCACGGCATAGCTGCTGGAAATCACCAGATCGTAACCCGACAAGTCAAACTGCTCGATTGCGTAAGGCATCAAGCATAAATAGTGGCGATACTTGGTGCGGGCAAACGGTAATTTCTGGAGAAAAGAAGTATGTACTGGCTTGTTATAGATAAACCCACGTTGTGTCTCAGGAAGAAAATCAACCAGGCTAAATAGATCGGCGTCCGGGTAAAGGTGCAAAATCTGCTCAAGTACTCGTTCAGCCCCCGCGTAAACGGTTAACCAGTCATGGACGATAGCGATCTTCATATACCTTTCCTGTGGACACTCTGAAACCCAGGGGTTCGTTGTATCATAACGAACGGGTTTGCAAAGAGCTAAGCGGTGCTGTAACTGAACAGGCCAACCAAGAAACCCTTACCCCGAGGCCCAAGCGTAGCAGGTAGCGCAACGCAGGGGCATAGCCCAGGAAGAGTTTTTTAGCCTTTCTCTAAGTATAGCAAACCACCACATGGGTATAGGAGACACCCCCTCTGGGTGCTAGAATGGCCCAGATGCAACAGTCAGCTCTGGAGGTCAGTCAGCGCCACCTGGGCGGGACGATTTCTACCCGAGAGGTAGATCTGTGGCGCCGACACTGGAGGCTAAGGTTCTCTCATGAAAGTCAGACTGCATCCACATGCTCAGGATCGATTGCAAGAGCGTGGGGCGACGGAAGAAGAGGTTATTGCAACAATCGAGCGCGGAGAACGTTTCGCCGCCAAGCATGGCAGGACAGGGTTCCGCTGTAACTTTCCATTCGACGGCGAGTGGAATAACAGACGATACTCAACAAAACAGGTTGAGGCGTACGCCGTTGAGGAAGATGGTTGGCTGGTGATCACAATAATCGTAAAATTCTTTTGATGAGCGGAGGCTGTTATGAAACTCAGTTATGATTCGAAGTATAACGTTGCATATATACGGTTCCATGAGAAGACAGGCCAGGTGACGACTATCAAGATCAGCGACGACATGAACATTGACATTGCCCCGGACGGTACCGTCTACGGTATTGAGTTGCTGAACGCAAATGAACAACTGACCAAGGACCACGGCACATTGATTGTTGAGTCAGGTGGCCAGCGCCAGGAAATAACCCTTGTGGCATGAAATTCCGGACACCCTTCGCCCAGCGGAATTCTTCACGCCGCCGCCTGACCCGTGCATGCCGCCGATCACACCACTCAAGCAAGGTCTCTTGCGCTTGGAGGGATTGGAGAGTTTTGCGAAGGCTCATCAACCAATTACTTTACGATACACGGCCAACGTCTTTTCCGCCGTTTGCCGCCACGTCATCTGCTGAGCCTTAATCAAGCCTTTTTCTATCAACCTGTCTCTGATGGCCCCATTGCTCACCACATAAAGCATGGCCTCGGTAATTTCGTCCACCGATTCCGGGTTGACCAGAATTGCCGCATCTCCGGCCACTTCGGGAAACGAGGTGGTATTCGACGTAATTACGGGAAGGCGGGATGCGAACGCTTCCAGCACAGGCAGCCCAAATCCTTCATAGAGAGACGGAAATACCAATGTACCCGCAGACTGAAGCAGTGCGCGTTTATCCTCCTCCGGGACATATTTTAGCCAACGCCCAACGCCAGCCAAATCCAGTTCGGCCAGTTTGGGAAGTAGGTCATCCACTCCCCAGCCCGCGCGTCCTGCAATGACCAAGGGGAGATCATATCTAATTTCCTCCGGCAGACGCAGAAACGCCTCAATTACGCGTCCCAAGTTCTTTCTGGGTTGCAGCGTCCCGATAAACAGGAAATAGCCGGGCTTCAAGTTGTACTTGCCCAAGACCCGCCTCTTTTCATCTTCGTCCACGGGATCAAAGTAGACGTTATCCACGGCAAGCGGAATAACGGTGATCCTTTCCGGAGAGATTTGGAAGTACCGTACTAAGTCGTCCACAACGAACTCGGAGATGGCGACATAATGATCCGCTGTCCTTACCATACGCTGGAACAACCAATTCTTTGCGCGCCTCAATCCCCGGCTGGCCCATTCAGGGCGCATCAGGGGAATAGGGTCCATAAGGGTAGCGACCACCGGTATACCACGCAGTTTGGGGATAAAATGGTCCGGGGCGTGAAAAAGATCAACACAGCCCTTGATTGACGCACTGCCCGGGAAGGGTACGCCTGATATCGCGGTGAGCGCGGCGTTGACCGCATAGCGGCCGTGCAGAAGCTGTACGCCAGCCACCCTGGGATCGAAAGCCCCCTTGGCAAATGCATAGGTCTGTAGCGAACAACCCGGCGCCACAGACAAGTGCCCCAAGAGATGCCGGGTGTAAGTCCCGATTCCGTCCAACTGGCCAGAAACCAGTCCGGCATTAAGGACGGTGACGCCCAAGCCAACGCGCATCAGGCCGCTCCCTCGTACATCCAGCGCAATGTCCCTTTGATGGGCGGATAGCTCTCTCCGCCAAGGGCCTGGTGAAGCCGCTTATTGCACCCGGCCAGATGATTTATTTCATTCTCACGCACGAAAGCGGAGTTTACATCTACCTGAATCTAGTAGCCAGCGATCTTGGCCATGGCGTCCAACCAGGTGGCCACCATGTATGATCCATCATCAGCTTGCTGGCGGCGTAATGGTTCACCGGTTGCGGGTACACAGTTTCGTCGATGCCTTCGACCCCCGAATTTCCGCACAGACAACCGGGGACAGACCACGGTTTTTTGAACAACTTTTTGAGTATTTCCCTGGGATCGTTGGCCGAACTCGAAGCCCAGCTTCTTAGCGCCTCTCGCCTCGGGTACGCGAACGTCGAAGCGGTTCTGGACAGAATCTATCGCGTCCGCGCTCTGATACTTGGCCTGAGAAATCACGTCAGGCGAAAATCATGATCCGGAAGTTGCCGCTTCACGTACCGCGCACGTTGAGAGTCTCCTCTCTGAAGGAGCACATGGAAGCGAGGGAGCGATAGCGGACGAGCGGTGTGCGACGACCCCCGCGTAGCCGTAGGGCCGGATGTTTTGTCGGACGCGAAGCGGGAGACAAAACATAAGGCAATGGGATGGACTCCTCCTCCCCTAAACGGCATCTAGGCGCCAGACTGGAGGTCTCCCAAACCAGTTCCCAGGAAGAAGGAGTCCACGATGAAGATTATCCGCGTTGGTGTAGATTTGGCAAAGAACGTTTTTCAGGTTCACGGGGTTGATCGGCATGAGAAGCCGGTATGGCGCCGGAGACTGAGCCGCGCCGAATGGGTGAAGGTGTTGCTGAACATGATCGAGCCAGGCTGCGAGATTGGGATGGAAGCCTGCGGTGGCGCCCACCACTGGGCCCGTCAACTGCAGCGGCACGGGATTACCTTCTCACCCACAACATATTTTAACTGTGAGCCAGACTTGAGCAATTTTCCAATTAGACAATTTCTATCTCGGGGAAGGGAAAAATCATATTCCCGCCACTGGAAAGAAATTCCTTCTCTCTGCGAATGATGCCGTCCTTGAAATGCCAAGGTAGTACAAGGAAGTAATCTGGCCGCATAGCCTTGGCGTCAGCCTCAGACACAATAGGAATATGGCTGCCAGGCGTTACACAACCGAACTTATCCGGATTGACTTCGGCGATTGCCGGGATGTCTTTTTCGGTAAAACCACAGAATTGCAGTAGCACGTTGCCCTTGGTCGAGGCGCCATAACCAAGAATCTTTTTCCCATCCGCATTAAGCGAGCGAATCAGGCGCGTCAGATCGTCGCGATGGCGGAACACACGCTCCTCGAAGTCGCGGTACGGTTTGGGCGTCTTTAACCCCATACGGTCTTCCTGTTCGAGCAGCCAGTCGATCACCGCCTGGTTGACTTTAATCGACTTGTTAGACACCTTGGCCGCAGTTACCGCAAAGCTACCTCCATTAACTGCATTCATCACCACGTCCACCAGCCTCAAGCCGGCTCGCTCCAAAATCGTTTTAACAACCCCCAGCGAGTAATATTCGAGATGTTCATGGCAGATGGTGTCATAAGAATTCGTCCGTAACATTGACGGCATATAACTCTGCTCGAAATGCCAAATACCACCTTCGGCCAGAATAGACTCGATCTGCCGCGCAAACTCCACCGGGGCGTCAAGGTCATAAAACATCGCTATTGATGTCACGATCCGTGCAGGCCGCTGCTCAACCGAGTGGTACGCATCGGCAGAAAAGAAATCCGGAACCAGCGCAATGTCTGTTTGGTAGTATTGGGAAAATTTCTTGCCGGTAGGATCGATACCTATGCGCCGAATACCCGCACTACGATATGCCTTCAGGGTGGTGGCATCGTTGCTGCCGATGTCCACCACAACATCGCCTGGATTGAGCGAAATCAATCGCTCGAGGTAGGCCACTTTGTCAGTGAGATGGTTAACCATCGATTGATTGAGCCCCGAGCGATAGCCATAGTTGTCCCCGTACATTTCCGATGGCTCATAAGTGTGCTTGAGCTGTAGAAGCCCGCTGTCCGGACACAACACCAACTCCAGCGGTCCTTCTGTTACCTTCTGGTCAGCACTTTTTGGGAATACGCCGGTCAGTGCTTGCACCCCAAGATTGAGCACAGAGATGAGGTGATCAGAGTCTCCTACTCTGCAGCGTTTTATTTCTTTGTATAAGTTCACTTGCTACTCCGTCATCCAATTGTCATCGAAAACAACACTTAAAAGTGCACCTGCGCTTTGCTCCCAAGTCATTCGCGCCATTTTTCGGGTGTCAGGCAATTGCTGAACCAGCTTCCTATCCCACCACACCGTCAACTCACGCGCCAATAAGTCCGCGTCTTCGAAATTCACGTAGGTAGCGAAATCTCCTGCGATTTCGTGAAATACGCGAATGTCCGAGCAAATTATCGGCGTGCCATGAGTGGCTGCTTCAACCAGAGGCAAGCCAAATCCTTCACCCTTTGAGAGAAAAAGCAGGCCTGCCGCTTGGGCATAAAGAAAAGCGATATCGGCATCCGTAGAATGCTCAATCAAGAACAACTTGCTACCTGCTAGCGGGTGACTGTGCAATCTCTCCATTAGCTCGTTGACCATCCACCCTTCCTTGCCGGCGATGCACAGACACAATTCGTGTCCTTGTGCCCAAAGCCGTTCCATAGCGTCCAGCGCAAGCGCATGGGACTTGCGCGGCTCAATCGTGCCAACCATGAGCAGGTAAGGCCGATCTGCCAGTGCTGATACTTTCGGGTTTAGATCACTAGGCATTATTTTATGTGTGAAATCCGATCCCAAATGCCAAAAACCGATCTTCGGCCACTTCGTCAGAATAGTTTCCTTATCCAAAAAGCCTGCCACATCTTCCGCGATGGTTCGAGAGATACAGACTAAGCCGTCACTCGCTGAAACCGCATCGCGGAACCAGCCTTCAAACCATTCGGGTCCGCCATCAACAAAATTTTCAGGGGGGAGCGTCAAGGGAAGCAGATCATAAATCGCCGTGTATACAGGAACATTTGCCTGGCGCGTCTGTGCGAATACTGGGAAAAACTCGCGGTAGCGAGCCCAAGATGAGTCTAGCATCAGCAGCACGTCCCCGGCACGGAATTCAACGCAAGAGGCTGGTGCTTGTGAGTCCGTCTCATGCGATACCAACAAGCCTTGTCCGCGCAACCAAGCGTTCGCAACCCGGAGCACCCCATCGATGAGTTCGACAGCCAGTGGCTCGACATCGGTTCGCTCCGAGCAGTATAGCCCCTGCACAATTTGTTTGACCACCCGCGGGATGCCGGTCTGGTGGTCACTCTGCGCAATATGACTCACGTCGATGATCAGGCGACGCCGTCTAAACTGATAAGTTTGGATGTGTTCAATCCAGTCTGCGGCTACTCGGGCAGCGCCTTGCGGGTCTGGACAATCCGCCAAGTGTGGCGCGAAACTTGAAACCCAGTTGTTAGGCCGAAGCTGCTGGTCGCGTTCTATGAATTCATGTATCGCAGCCGCATATTCGGCAGCACAATGGGCGGGGTCATGACGCTCGCGTACATATCCCAGCCCCTCCTGGGCAAAAGCCATTCGTAGATCCCGCCCAGAACATGCATCAACAAGCCCTTGGGCAATCTCTTCCATCGAAGGTTCTGCGTCAAGCTTGATTACTACGTTATCAGGGTAGTCGGTGTAACTTGCGTCATTGTTAACGATTACCGGCACACCAAAAGCCAAACAATCCAGTACGCCTTTCGGAGTCCCGCCCCGACTCTTTGTGCGTAGCTGGACAGCCATATCCGTAATACGCAAATATTGCTCATAGTCTCGTTCGGAGAGAAAGCCGGTAATGCGTATCCGCTTTCCGAGTTTGGCTTTTTTGATAGCATCCTTCAGTCGCAGGCCGAAATCGTCTTTTGCCAGTTCACCGGCATAGACAAGGTATACCCTAGGGTTATCGCGCAGAGGAGAGTTCAAAAAAGCTTCTAGCAGGCGATCTCCCCATTTTGTCCAAGCAATGTGGCCGAAAGTGGCGATAATCATATCACCCTCAGCAAAATCGAACTGCTTGCGAGCTTCATCACGCTCAGTCTTTGACCAAGCTCGCGGTACAGGAACCATCTGTGGAATGATCCGGTAAGAAGGCTGCCAACCTTCGGGGTAATGCCGGCGTGCAACTTCGAGATTAAAAGGCGAGTGTGAAATGATGCCAATGGCTTGATCAATAACCCGCTTGGTACAAGGCAAATTCACCATAGCGTCCCCATTTGCGTCCGGATGACACTGTACGGGAGCAAATAAACGACGTGCTACTGGCCCATGGGCAGTCAGCATTTCCCGAGCATAGCGCCCCGTTTCACCCAAATGAAAGTCGAGATAACCGAAAAGCCCGCTCAGATACGCATCGTGTAGTACTACGATTCCTGGGTGCCTTTCGAGCAAAGGCAGCATGTGCGCGTGGAACTCGGAGTTTCCAACCTCATAGAGGATCGCATTGTAGGCATGCGCGACAGCATGAAAATCGCTTGCATTAAAAATGCGAAACGCCGATGTCAACGTCTCGTCAGTGACCTGATAGTTGTCGACATAGAGATCAATGTCAAAATGGCGTGCGAGGTATGGTAGAAACTTGGCGTTATAGTCTGCAATGCCGGAACGACAGGGTGGAAGAGGGCTGAACACAGCTATACGCTTGCGCGGTAACCATCCTTGAACGGCGCACTGTACACCTGAACCTCTTGCGCGTGACAAAGCGTCATCAAACGCATCAATGGCGCGCCCTGCCGTATTTTTCCAAGAAAATTCTTTGGATCTTTTCAGGCCATAATGCCGTAAGTCTTCGGTGAATGCTTTGTTGGTTAATGCGTTGCCAATCATGTCTCCGATCGAATGGGGTGAGCTGGCATCGAACAAGGCATCAGGTCGAATGATGAGTTCACGGACGCTTGAGTTATTGCCGCCGACCACAGGCGCCCCACAGGCCATTGCTTCCAAAACAGGGAGGCCAAGCCCCTCATAGATGGATGGGAATACGAACACATCGCACGTATTGTAAAAGGCTACGAGATCTTCCTCAGAAATAAAGCCTGTAATCAAAACGTCCTTAGACTTGAGACCAGCCTGCCGGGCCGCATCAAGATACATTTTTCTGCGGTGATCGTCCATGGAACAGACAATTACCAATTGACAGTTTTTTCTTACCTCCGGGGGAACAGCCGCATAGCCCGCGATCGCGCCGCGAATGTTCTTGCGGTGATCATCTCCACCTGTATAGAGAACGAAGCGTTCGCGTAAGCCATAACGCTGTACCAGATCGCGGCGCAACCCCTCAAGATCAGCCTCCGGTCGGAAATGCGGCGAAATCCCACCGTGGATCGTTACTATGCGCCAAGGCTCAATGCCCAGAAGATTGATTGCATCCTGCCGAGAAGATTCCGAAATCGCTAATAGCAAGTCCGCTTGACGCAACCAGCTCAAGCGAGAGAAATACCATTTACGGAAGCTATCGTCCTGAAAATAGTGATCTTGATACAGCAGGGGAATAAGGTCATACAGCGTCGCTGAAATCAACTGGCCGGCCAGCCGTTGCTTATAACTGGGCAAAGCGACACGTTCACCGAAACCCTCAAATACATGCGCGACATGAAGGATGTCTGGCTTCAATGGTGCTACAAATGCAGAAAGCGCCAACCCATCAAGGGTGTCTTCCTCACCTCCCAGATAATCACGGGTGCTACCCCAGGCTGGTGGTGGAGTAAACCGGAGCACGCGCGAGTTATCCACAGCACCCGGATCGACCGGAACGGGAAGATGAGATGCAACGAGAGCGAATAAATCGCGCTGGCCGCGTTCCTTAGCGATG
Source organism: Gammaproteobacteria bacterium (assembly GCA_016195665.1). Lineage (NCBI taxonomy): Bacteria > Pseudomonadati > Pseudomonadota > Gammaproteobacteria > Gammaproteobacteria bacterium. The sequence continues at coordinate 67,354 of JACPZD010000040.1, forward strand.
TTGGAGAAGAGTGCTTTGGCGTACCGCCCAACGCCTCTAGATCCTGAGCATGAGGTTTGGCACGCTTGAAGGTCCATGAGTATGCGTATAGAGCGGCGCCGCACTTCATCGGCCATCGATACGCCTCCCCAACGGCCATGCCTGCATGGCGCGCACCAAGGATGCGTACAGGCTATTCTCATCAGCCGGTGCCATTGCTGTCATGTTTGCATTTGTAATTGGACTCAGGGGTACTGAAGTGGTAGGGCTGCTTTGCGTAACCGGCGACATAACGTTGACTGTGAAGTGAGCAACAGTATTTTGTGGGCCGGAGCCCGTCTCAGACGGGTGATTGGTTGGCGATGTCATCCTATCGCCGGCCATCAAGCCCGATCGCATGGCGAACTGGCGCAGGTGTTGCTTGAGCTGGGGTCGCTTGGTCAGTACACTCAGCGCACGCGCCTTCAGGCCAGAGTTGGCGAGGGTCTGGCGCATGACCCATACCACCAGCGGCTTGGCCATGCGCTTGGGCAGGCGAAGCGCCCATCGCACTGTGCGTGTGGGGAGCGCCAACGCCCGCTTGGCGGTTAGCATGGTTTTGCGCAGCGGCGCAGTGATTCGCCAGGATTTGCTGGCGTAGACACCTTGTAGTTCCCGGTTGAACTGGTCAGCCACGGTCCACCAGTGGTGTGATGAGTGGTTGATCTCATCAATTTTGATCTTCGCCGCATCCCATTCGTTTTGCAGCCATTCGGCATGGGCTTGCAGACGGCTTTCATGCTCCCGGGCGGCCTGTAACTCGGCTCCAAGCTGCACCGTGCGCTGGCGCTCCGAGTCAAGTTCGCCTTCAAGGCTGCGAGTACGCTGGCTTAGCTCTTCAACGCGCTGCTTGGCGGCATCCCCTTCGTTTTGCAGCCATTCGGCGTGGGCTTGCAGGCGGCTTTCATGCTCCTGGGCGGCCCCATCGGTCGCGCGCGACTCGGCGGCGGCCACCATCGCCATCGACGCCGCCGCTTCCTGCTGTGCCTGCCCGACGGCAGCGGTAAGTTCCGCTTCCCGCGCCTGCACGAAGCGATCAAGCACGTTGGGAGGGCAGGAAAACCACGGCGCGAGATCGCTAGCCTCGGCCGCGAGATAAAAGGCGTTGAGGCCGTCGAAATAAACCTCAGCGTAGCCTTTGCTTGCGAGAAAGGCGCCAATCTCCACAGCGTCGGGTCGCCGCATCGTGCTCCAAGGCAGCGTGACCTCGATCACGACCACGGTCGGCCGGAACGCGTCCCAGTCGCCGCTCATGACGACGTCCCGCTCGAGTCCCTCGACGTCAATTTTGAGGAAATCGATCGGGCACGTCACGTACTTCCGACACAGATCCGCGAGCGTGAGACACGGCACGGCAATCGGCCGGGCGGCATCGTGGGGCCGCAGAGCACTCGATTCGCCGACGCTCGGCCCCTCGAACATCGCGATGTCTCCCGTACAGGCGGCAATCGCGATGTTTAGATTCACATCGCGGGGGCGCTCCGCGGCAAGCCGCTCATAGGGCTCGGCCATCGGCTCGATGTTGATGCCGCTCCATCCGCAATCATAGAAATGCTTGGTGACCGACGCGACGTCGGGAAAACACGCGCCGATGTCGACATAGAACCCCTCCTTGTGGTCGCCGAAGACCCGCGCCAGCATCACATCCTCGAAATTCTGCGCGTAGGAAATCATCGCAATGTCATATCGCGGTCTGCTGCATAGCCGGGGTCACGACGACGTCGATCTCGCAGGCCACCTCGAGACTCGCGACGCCGATGAAAAAGGGCTGGGTGGCACGGATCACGCGGAACATAGCGACGTTCTCGATCCAGTCGAAGCTCTGCCAGAGGACGGTGTCGCTGTTCACCGAGGCAACCGAGACCGAGTAGACGCCCTCGGCCAGGTCGACATCAAAATCGAAACCGATTCGATAGCGTACCCCGACCTCCGGGCCGACGATAACCTTATCGAGATGGAACGTGTTGGTGCCGTAAACGTCATTGCCACGCCGATCCCGAAGCAGGAAGCCCTGCACAAGTTTCGGGATCGGCTGCATGATCTCGACGCAGACCTCGACCCGCGCCCGCCCCCCGCAGAAGAAGGCCTCCTTGGCCTCGCCCGCCGCGTCGACAACCCGGACAGAAATCACCTCGACCTCGCGGGTTCCCGAGCGGGTCACCGGAAACCCGGACGCAGTGTCTTGGACAATGTGCTCGGCGACAAGCCGGCTGGTGATGAGCGCCGAGTAGTAATCCGACACCGCGACGGCATTGCCATCGCGCTCGACCCGGCCCTCGGAGAGCAAGATCGCGCGGTCGCACAACGTCTTGATCGAGCCCACGTCGTGCGAGACGAACAGGATCGTGGTCCCTAGCCGCTTGAATTCGTTGATCCGCGCAAAGCTCTTGACCTGGAAGAATGCGTCGCCGACGGCAAGCGCCTCATCGACGATTAGAACATCTGGCCGGAAGGCTGTGGCCACGGCAAACGCCACACGCATTTGCATGCCGCTGGAGTAGGTTCTGATCGGCTGGTCGAAATGCTCGCCCACTTCAGCAAAGGCCTCGATTTCAGGCATGGCGCGTTCGATGTCGGCTTGGCTGTGGCCCATGAGGCCAGCGGAGTGGTAAGCGTTTTGCCGGCCCGTAAGGTCGGGGTTGAAGCCCATGCCCAGCTCCAGAATAGCCGCCACGCGGCCACGTAACAGCACTTGCCCTTGGGTGGGGCGGGTGGTGCCGGTGATGAGCTTGAGCAGGGTGCTTTTGCCAGCGCCGTTTTGACCGACAATACCGACCGCTTCGCCGGGGCCTATGGAAAAGGTGACATCTTTGAGCACCCAGTGTTCCTCACGCGGTCGGATGGCCGGCGCAAACCAGGAGGCCACACGCCGCCATTCGCTGCCCCATTGGCGGTAGGATTTGCCCAGGTTTTGTACGTGCAGTTCGCCGCTCATAATTGGTCCACCATTTCAGGGCTGGCTTTGCGAAACAGCAGCAGGGAAAAAGCGAGCAGCGCTAGAGCAATAAGGGCAATCACGCCCAGACCGGACCAATCGGGCGCGCGGTTGTACAGCAGCACGTTTTGGTAACCCGTGACGATGGGAATCATTGGATTGAACACCAGCCAGGTCCGGTATTGCTCTGGAATGATGGTGGCCATGTAAACGATGGGGGTGAACCAGAACAGGAATTGCAAGATCACAGGAACGATCTGTCCGATGTCCCGCATAAAAACGTTGAGCACGCCCAAGGCCAAGCCCAGCCCAAGCGCCAAGGCAATGTTGACCACCATGAGTGCGGGCAGCCAAATGAGTGCGGTGCCGGGCAAGTGCCCCAGTACGCCAAAAATAGCCAGAATGGCCACAAAGAGGAGTGCGTTGTTAACCAAAGCGCTGCCGGTGACGATGAGCGGCAAGGCAATTCTGGGGAACACCAATTTCTTTAGGATGTTGCCGTTGTCGATGAACAGGGTCAGGCAGCGGTTGACGATTTCAGCAAACAGCGACCAGCCCAAAATGCCAGCCATCAGGTAGATGGCGTAGGCGTATTGATTGTCGATGCCCGGCAACTTGGCGGACAGCACCGCTGAGAGCACAAAGGCAAAGATGAGCGCCTGCGACAGCGGGTGCAGAATCATCCATAGCCCACCCAAACGGCTGCGTATAAATTTGGTGCGAAGCTCGGTTTTGATGGACGAGAGGATGAAATAGCGGTAGCGCCAGGCGCTGAGAAGCATGTCGTTCATGTCAGCCTCCGACCAGCGTGGCGAGCCGGGAAACCAGCCACAGCCCTGCGCCGTCGGGGAGAATGACGGGCACAAGCATGGTCATTCTCTTTCTACCCGCCGCATATCGGCGTCCACCATCATGGCAATGAGATCTTCGAGACTGGTTTTTGCTTCCCACCCCAGCTTTTCTTTGGCCTTTGCAGGATTCCCGAGTAGGATATCTACTTCAGCGGGACGGAAGAATTCGGGGTCTATTACAAGATGATCCTCATAATTGAGGCCCACATGGGAGAAGGCGATTCTGCACATATCCCGAACCGTAGTCGTGCGCCCTGTCGCTACCACGTAATCATCCGGCTTTTCCTGCTGCAGCATGAGCCACATCGCTTCGACGTAATCCCCCGCGAAACCCCAATCGCGTTTGGCGTCGATATTGCCCAAACGCAATTCTTTTTGTTTGCCTTGTTTGATCCGGGCAACGGCGTCGGTCACTTTGCGAGTTACGAATTCAATGCCGCGCAACGGCGATTCGTGATTAAAAAGGATGCCGCTGCTGGCATGGATATTAAAGCTCTCGCGGTAGTTTATGGTCATCCAATGCCCGTAAAGTTTGGCGACCCCGTAAGGACTGCGGGGATAGAAGGGCGTTTTCTCGTCTTGCTTCTCCGTCTGAATGAGGCCAAACATTTCGCTGGTGGAAGCCTGATAAAAACGCGCTTCAGGGTTGGTCTGGCGGATTGCCTCCAGCATGTTGACGACCGATACGCCGGTCACCTGAGCGGTGAGAATCGGTTGCTCCCAGGAAGTGCTAACAAAGCTTTGTGCGCCGAGGTTGTATACCTCTTGTGGCTCGGCCCGCTCCATGGCGCGGATCAGGGATGACAGGTCAATCAAATCGGCATTGAGCAAGCGCACCTGCTGCTCAACCTTCAGTTCACGCAGCCGCCATAGCGTGTCGCTGCCGCGCCGCGCGATCACGCCGTAAACTTCATACCCCTTGTCCAACAGCAACTTTGTCAAATAGGCGCCATCTTGCCCGGTGACGCCGGTGACGAGTGCGTGCTTAGCCATTTTTTAGTTTTTGCTCCCAATCCATTAAAGCGTCTTTCAATGACTGTTCGATCTTGATTTGCGGCTGCCAGCCGGTTTCCTTAAACAGCTTGGCGGGCGAGGCGTACACCCGCCGCTGCTCGGCGCGGCGCAATCGGACGGCATTTTGCGTGATCGTGGCGGTGACACCAGCGATGTCAAGCAAAGCCTCCAACAGCGCCCGGACCGTGTGTTCCTGGCCCGAGCCGACATTATACACCTCGCCGGAACACCCTTGCCGGAGCAGCAGCAGATAAGCCCTGACTACATCGCGCACATCGGTAAAATCGCGCGTCACATCGATGTCGCCTACTTCAAGGACAGGTGCACGCAGCCCCAGCTTGATTTGCGTCACTTGCTTGGCGAAATCTGATACGACGAAGTGTTCGCTTTGTCCGGCGCCAACGTGGTTAAATGGCCGCACCATGACGACATCCATGCCCTCGGTCTGGCTCCACTGGTAACACAATGCCTCGGCTGCAACCTTGCTCACTGCATAGGGATTGCGCGGTTTGAGCGGGTAGGTTTCTAGAATCGGCAAAGCCTCGGTATCCACCAAGCCGTAGACATCACCGGAACCGACATAAATCATGCGTCCTCTGAAATCCGCCTGCTTTAACGTCTGCAGCAAATTCAAAGTACCGAAAAAATTAATCTCGAAAGTTTCGCGCGGATTCTTAATCGCCGCGGGCACGAAACTCTGCGCCGCGAGGTGGATGAGATAGTCGGGTTGAGTATCGGCCAGCATGGCATAAAGACCGGGCTGGTCGGAAAGATCGGGCTCGTGCGTGGGAATAACTAGCTCTAAATCATATTGCGCGCCGTGCTTCGCGACGATGTTTTGAATGGTTTGGCCGACGAAACCGTTGCGGCCCGTCAGCAACAATTTTTTCATAATGCGAAGAGCAACATTTTTATCATCAGGATGGCAAACACAGCCGCAAACAGATCATCCAGCATCACCAAAACCGCTCTTTACTCAGGAGTCAGAAAATAAGGCTACAACGTTATAATGTGACTCCTGAGTAAAAACCCTGTTTACTCTACCCCCACCCTGTCCCGCCCCCTCAATAGGGGGCGGAGACGTAGCATGAAGTGTAGTCTTAATTACTGATTTATGAGTAACTTCAAATCTCCCGCCTTCCTGTGAAGGCATGAGATATAGGCATCCTGCCTGTGTAGTTAAAACATCATAAGGCAGGCTCGAATCCGCCAAATCTAATACCGGATCGAACACAGTTTTTCTTTACTATTTTCGCGACGATCTGCCGCGATGAGAGATTCCTTTCGTTACGCTGCTTCCAGTCCGATTACCAAACGCTTGCCTAACAAGGCGACTGCTTGTGCTATGCGCGGCAACTTCGATGCGTAGTGAGGGTCGAACAGGCGTCTAACCTCCTTCTCATCGACACCAAGCCGCTTGGCAAGCTGTACGTTGGTAATCCGTGCCTCTTTCATCGCAACGTATAAAGCGGCTTTTGCCATTGTTTCCGCAGGCGGCGCCACGATGTATTCGCCGCGTCGCGCTTTGCTCGGAGCAGGAAAATCCAGCTTTCCTTGCATATAGGCTGCAAACACCTCATCCAGCGCATCGGCAGCTTCAGTAAGTGCATCCGCCACATCTTCCCCTTGCGTAATAGCTGGGGAAGATCGCGGCAGGTCACCACAAGACCACCTTCATCGGCAGGCGTCAAAGTAACAGCGTATTCAAATCGTTCCATCACACGGATGCCACTGCGGTAACACCTCCGATGCCGGCAGTTTGTGCCGTTATCCCTAACGAACTCAGATACCAACTGGAGCCCCATCCTGCTGTAACCCACGCTACGGCTACCGCCAGAACGATCCTGCCGAAGCTCTTCCACAAATCCGACCACCAGTTGTATCCGCTCGGGTCGGTGAGGCTGAGCGGGTTGTTGATGACATAACTGTAGCGGTTGTAGCTTTGCAGGTTACCCGGGGCCTGAATATAGGGGTCGGCCTGCAACCTTATGGTTCAGGCCAATGTAATTAGTTCAGCTTACCAAGCTGGAGTAAAGCGTATGCTATACCAGGAACGTCAGAAAAAGCCAGTCGGTTCATGGCGCTTTACATGTTTGTAAAGTCCAGCAACGGAACCTATTTTGTTCAATATGAAACGACGAACTGTCAGATTCTCAGTTTCGGGATGGACGGTTGAGCGCTTTTTAGAAAGGCATGCACAAGGGAGTCGCAATTAACCGGAGAGACAAAAATGAACAAATTATTGCTCAACTTTGTAATGGCGGGTGTGTGTGTTTTTTTATATAAGCGGCGTAAAAGCGGGTGAGCAACTTGCCGTGCCAGTGGATATCCGCGTTAACTCAATAAGTTTAAGTTGAGGAATTTTTTCGCATTTTAGGTTGGCTGATTCTCAGTATTTTAATAACCCAACCTGTGCCATCAGCGGATGGTGGGCGATCAACACGGACACCGCAGTAGGGAAAAACTGGCTAGCGCTGCTCATGATGGCCAACGCTACGGGCAAGAAAGTCTACGTACACGAGCTGGGAACCTGCACTATGAATGGCGGTATGGAAGATGTAAAACAGATTGGCATTGTTCCTTAAACGCTGCTGCTATGGAGCTTGGTGGTGGGTAGTCTACCCACATTGTTTGAATCCGAGTGGGCACAAAAACGTGCCCTCTCTACCACGGCTATAGTATATAGATAACTACCGGAGAATAGTAATGAAGAAAATAATCCTAATTGCCTTATTGGCAACACAGCTATTGATATTGAATGCGAATGCCGAAATTGTGTCTAGCCCTGATGCTAAGATTACGTTAGTACAGTCAGTTACATCATTACTCCCCTCAGCGAAGGAGCACAGGAAGCGAGGGAGCGATAGCGGACGAGCGGTGTGCGACGACCCCCGCGTAGCCGGAGGGCCGGATGTTTTGTCGGACGCGAAGCGGGAGACAAAACATAAGGCAATGTGAATAAAAACAAGCTCGAATTCACTTTACCTGAAAGCGCGTCGTTCCTGGGGAAGTTCACTGGAAGAATTGAGAGAAACCTCATCACCGGGGCCTTCGAAAAGGGACACTTAAGTCCGACACGTCCTGGAAGTAGATTCGTCCTCCATAAGAAAAACAGCTACTGGCAACAAGAGGAGGGGTCAGCCAAGTAGATACAAGTTTAACACCCCGGGGTTTCGGTTCTTCTCGTATCTTGAAACTTGTATCTTGTATCTGTTTTTACCCCCCCTCACCCGAAAAATCATAATCCAGCGAATCACTTGGCTTTTGCAGATAGTAACCCTGCACATAGTCCACACCCAACTGCCACAACACGGCGAGGCTTCCGGCATCCTGCACGCGCTCGGCGATGGTCATGATATGGGCTGCATGAGCGGCTTCGTTGATGGCCTTTACCGCAGTCTGATTTTGCGGGTTAGCGGCCATATTGGTGAGCAGCGAGCTGTCAATTTTTAGATAGGCGATTCCGGCAGGGTAACGCTTGAGATTATTAATCGAATTTGCATCACAGCCGAAACGGCTCAGCGCGAAGTGGCAATGCAATTCTTTCAGCCCCTTCATCAGGATTTGAGTGTTCTTTAGATAATGGAACGCGGCGCTTTCGCTGACCTCGAAGAGGAGGCTGTCTCCCTCCAGCCTTGCCGTCTTGATACGTTCGCTGAGCCAGGGAAGCAGGTTTTCGTCCTTGATGGTTTCCCCGCAGAGCTTGATAAAAAAGCGGGTCTTGCCGCCGCCGCGCCGTTTGGCGGCCAGCGCCTCGATGGCGTGTTCGATGACCCACCGGTCTATGGCGGGGTTGAGTCCCGTCTCCTCGGCGGCCGGGATGAACTCATCGGGAGGGATCTCGTTGCGGTTTTCATCCTGCATGCGCAGCAGCACCTGATAAAACTCCTGGGGCGCGCCGTGTAGATTGACGACGGGTTGATAGACCAGGCGCAGACGCTGATGCGTGACGGCATCCTGCAAACGGTTCACCCATTGTTGCAATCTCGCCTTGGCGCTTTGGTCTTCCAGTACCGGGTTGTAAAGGTGCACCTTGTTGCCGCCGCCGGATTGGGTCGCCATGCAGGCCTTGCTGACACGGTTCAAAATCTCTCGGCTATCGGGTGTATTTTCGCCGATCTGGATGACGCCGATGCTGCACGTCGTTGTGACCGATTGCCCGCCCGCATCGGAGACGTTTTCTTCCACGGCCTTGCGCAGTTCTTCCGCCAGTTTCAAGGCATGGCCCACATCCTTATTGCGGACTAAAATAGTGAAGACGTCGTCGCCGAATCTGGCCGCTAAGTCGGCCTCGCCCACCTTACCGCGCAATAGCGCCGCGATATCGCCCAGCACGAGATCGCTTGCTGCAATGCCGACATTTTCCTGAATCTTTGAAAAGTTATCGAGCCCGACATAGAGCAAGGTGCAGGCCTCGCCGCCGTTAGCCGCCTTGGCGGCCGCCGTGTCCAGTTCTTCCATGAAATGTTGACGGTTATAAAGACCGGTGAGGAGATCCTCTTTGCTCAGGGATTTGAGCCGGCTCTCCAATTCGCTGCTGAGTGAAAGATCCCGGATAATAATCTGGGTACAGATTTCGCCGTCTATGCTGGCCGGTGTGAATTCCATGCCCACGTTGAATTGGGCGCCATCGGAGCGTACCCCTTGGATCTCGATTTGCTGCATGGCCTCCGACTGCTTTGCGTATTGACGCAGAAAGTCTTTGAATTGCGCATGCCCCTCGGCCGCGACCATGTCCATGATCGGGGTGCCTTCGATATCCTCAAGACTTTGGTAGCCGAACATGGTCAGGTAAACCCCGTTGGCGTAGATGTGCATGCCTTCGTGTACATAGGCGATCGCATCGCGGGAACTGTCGAGCAATGAGCGGCAGCGCTTCTCGCTCTCGCGGAACATTTTGTCAATGCGCCGATGGGCGCGCCGCTCTTCGAGGTCGTTAAACTCACGGCCTACCACAAACTGCAGGCGTTCAGGCTGATCTTTGGGCGCCAGATCGCGCGCGCCGGCCTGCATGAGTTCCAAAATGGTTTTATCGTTGATCTTGTCGTAGACCACAATAAAAGGTATATCCTTGCCTGACGCCTTCAGTACGGGAAGCGCATCGAGCGGGCTGAATTCACTCAACTGTGAGGCGCACAGGATCAGATCCGCAGATTGGTCAATAGCCGTTTGCAAGTCCTCGGCGCCGGTGACGCGCGTGGCGCGCACACCGTAACCGGCGCGGCGCAGCACGTTGGTAATCATTTCCGCGTCGTTGGAGGAGTCATCAATGATGACCAGCCGGAGGACGTTTTCTTTCTTCATGGCGGTCTTTTATGCTGCACTAATTATGCCAATTTATACTGCCGCTAGGGTCAACGATTAAGGATGTGGTGTCAAGCATCTGCGCTAGTTTTAGGTGGGCTGTGCGGGGGTGTGGGAACCGGGAGCTTATTTGGCGCGCCTTCCCGCTCGCGCACCAGGCGCGGCACTAGGTATCCCGGCAAGATTCGACGCAGCTCGTCCAGCAAGCGGCAGACCGTGACCTCATCCACCTCGAAGTGAGCCGCGCCCTGCACCCGGTCCAGCATGTGAAGATAGTAAGGCGTTACGCCGGCGTTAAACAGGGCGTGGCTGAGACCGGCTAGGGCTGTGACCGAGGCATTCACCCCATGCAGCAATACCGACTGGTTGAATAACGGGACATGCGCGGCGGTGAAACGCCCGAGCGCCGCGCGCACCGCGTCGTCAATTTCATTGGCGTGATTGACGTGTACGACCATGACCGGCTTGAGGCGGCCGCCGGTCAGCCAGGCGAGCAGGGCGTCGTTCACCCGCGCAGGCAGCACGATAGGCAGCCGCGTATGGACTCGCAGGGTATGCATGTGCGGAATCTCCGCCAACCGGTTCACGAGTACCGCCAGGCGTTGGTCTGTCAAGCTCAGCGGATCGCCGCCGCTCAAAATGACTTCCCGGATGGAAGTGTCCGCGCGGATGTAATCCAGCGCGGCTTCCCACTGTCCTGTAGCGGCATTGGCATCAGCGTAGGGGAAATGACGGCGGAAGCAGTAGCGGCAGTGGACGGCGCAGGCCCCGGTGGTGATCAGCAGTACGCGCCCGTGATACTTATGCAGCAGACCCGGGATCGTCATGGCTTTGATGTCGCCGACGGCATCGTAACTGAATCCTGATGCAACGGCTTGCTCTTCAACAATGGGCAACACCTGACGCAACAAGGGGTCGTGGGGGTCGCCCTTGCGCATCCGGGCGATATAGCTCTGCGGCACCCTTAAAGAGAAATCACGGCCAGAGGCCATACAGCCTAGCGACGGTTCCAGCTCCAAGGCCCTCAACAGTTGCGCAGGATCATTCACGGCCTGCGCCAGCTCCATTTGCCAGGGGGCGGGCTGCCCAGCGGGGATTGCTCCCGGCGCCCTGCCTGCCGCGACATTAGTAGAGCCCTTCGCTATCGCTTTTCCCTGTACGTCAAAGGTTCGGGGTATCATAGGCACTTTATAAAATTTCAATGGGACGTTATCGTCCCCGTAAGAGGATAACATGGCTACATTCAGCACCAACGAATTCAGAGGCGGGCTTAAGGTGATGATGGACGGGGATCCCTGCGCCATTGTTGAAAACGAATTTGTAAAACCCGGCAAGGGTCAGGCTTTTAACCGCGTCAAGATACGAAATCTCAAAAACGGCCGGGTCATCGAGCGCACCTTCAAATCAGGCGACACCCTCGAAGCGGCGGATGTCGTGGACATCGAGATGCAATATCTCTATAACGACGGCGAATTCTGGCACTTCATGGTGCCGGACACCTTTGAACAACATGTTGCAGATAGTAACGCAGTGGGCGAGGCAAGAAAATGGCTCAAGGAGCAAGATGTCTGTACGGTGACCTTGTGGAACGGCACACCGCTGCAAATTACGCCGCCCAACTTCGTGGTGCTGCGTGTGGTAGACACTGATCCGGGGCTGCGTGGAGACACCTCCGGCGGTGGAGGGAAGCCCGCCACACTGGAGACTGGCGCCGTTGTCAGGGTGCCGTTATTTATCGAGATCGGCGATCTGCTCAAGATAGATACGCGGATTGGGGAATACGTGTCGCGGGCGAAAGAGTAGGCCGAATGAATTCGGCCCTACATATGTAGGTGCGAGTTTGTTCGCAAATCCGATTGCAAACCCTTGATTGGCGCCCCACCGCGGCGCGAGAAACTCTAGAGGCACGCGCCAAACTGCTCGCGGCTATCCGCGCGTTCTTCGCCGCGCGCGGTGTGCTGGAGGTCGAAACGCCGCTGTTGTCGTCCGCCGCAGCCACAGCGCCCCATCTCGATAGCTTCAGGACGCACTACACAGTACCGGGTGCTCATGGCCTGGAGTTGTATCTGCACACCTCGCCGGAGTTCGCCATGAAACGCCTGCTCGCGGCGGGTAGTGGGCCGATCTATCAGATCTGCAAGGTGTTCCGCAACGGCGAGCGCGGCCGGATACACAATCCCGAATTCACGATGCTGGAGTGGTATCGCCCGGGGTTCGATCATCAGGTCCTGATGGATGAGACGGAGGAATTGGTCACGGATTTGCTCGGCGAGGCCGCCCTTCGTGAGCCCAGTGAGCGTCTCACCTATGCCGAGGCCTTTGCGCTCTACGCTGAGGTAAACCCACTCGCGGCTCCCATGAAAGAATTGCGCGACTGCGCCCGTGACCACGGCATCGGGTTGGTTCGAGGACTGGGTATGGATGACCGTGATGGCTGGCTCGACCTGTTGCTTACCCACGTGGTGGGGCCGAAGCTCGGCCAACAGCGGTTGTGTTTTTTATACGACTACCCGGCCTCACAGGCTGTCTTGGCGCGCATCCGGCCCGGCTCGCCGGCGCAGCCCTATCCGGTAGCGGAGCGCTTCGAGTTATATGTGAACGGCATCGAACTGGCGAGCGGCTATCACGAGCTGGGGGACGGCATCGAGCAACGCCGCCGTTTCGAGGCCGATATCAAAAAGCGTGCGAAGTTGTGCACCCTGCTGGTGCCGATGGATGAACGTCTGCTTGCCGCGTTGGAATCGGGCCTACCGGATTGCGCCGGCGTGGCGGTGGGTGTGGATCGGCTGGTCATGTTGGCCATAGGCGTCGCCGGTATTGACGAAGTGGTAAGCTTCCCGCTTGAGCGCGCCTAATAAAATTACTTATAAGTCAGTAAGTAAGACTACACTTCTGCGTTATCCTTACGAAGCGCAAAAGGGGACAGGGTGGAGGCAGGTAAAATAGGGTGTTTATATTTATGAATAGCTTGTGTTTACACTCGACTTTCTATACCATTTGTCCCACGTCTGACAGAGACGCGAGTGATTGGAGTCCCCGTTGGTTGATGTAACCTGCTTTTTTAGGATGCACTTCTCCGTGCTTCAACACCGCGTTAATCAGATTTTTTAAACTAGTAATGAGGATTTTATGCAAAGTGGTAATGTAAAGTGGTTCAATGATGCAAAAGGTTTTGGTTTTATCACCCCGACTGATGGCAGTGACGACGTGTTCGTTCATTTCTCTACGGTCCAGTCTGAAGGATTCAAGTCTCTGGTCGAGGGACAGCAGGTGGAGTTTGAAGCCACCCGCGGCCCCAAGGGCATGCAGGCGACCAAAGTAATCCCCGCGAAGGGCTAAGCAGTACTTCCGTAAGCACCGCGTCCGTCCGTAGGGCGGGCGCGTGTATCACAGTCAACGCGGGAGCAGTGTCGGCCAGCCTTGCACATCCCCCCTGTAGTGCAAGGCAGCGGCTGCTCCTTCGTTCCTTCAATATAAGATGCTGAGTGCGTCAGCGCTGGCAGCGCGTACAGTAATACGTCACACGTTGTCCTTGTCTTGCCGACACAATAGCTTGTCCGCATCCCGTACAGGGTAACCCCTCCCGTCCATAAACCCTCAGTTGTTGCTTGAAATAACCGGGTGTGCCGTCGCTCGCGTAAAAATCCCGCAATGTTGTGCCGCCGTTTTCTATAGCCTTGTGCAGTACCCGCTTGACGGTGTTCGCCAAATCTTCATAACGCATCCTGCTGATGCGCCCCGCGGAGCGCAGTGGATGAATCCCGGCGAGAAACAGCGCCTCACTGGCGTAGATATTTCCCACACCCGCCACGATGCGGCTGTCCATGATGAACTGCTTGATGGCGACATGCCGGCCGCGTGCGTGCTGGAAGAGGTAATCGCCGTCGAACTCGGCCTCCAAAGGTTCCGGCCCTAGACCAGCCAGCAATGAATGCCGTTGCGGATCGGCGCCGGTCCAGATCGCCGCACCGAAGCGCCGCGGGTCGCGCAGGCGCAGACAAATGCGATTGGAGAATACCACGTCGAGGTGATCGTGCTTCTCGGCGGGTGTTTCGCTCGGGACGATGCGCAGGTTGCCCGACATGCCGAGATGCAGCAACAGGCAGTTCCGCGCAGTGCGCAGCAGCAGGTATTTCGCGCGCCGTTCCACACTGACGATGACTTGCCCGGGAAGCTGACGAGCCAGGGCGGGTGAAACAGGCCAGCGCAGGCGCGCGTCGCGCACGCGCACCTCAGCGACCTTGTTGCCGATGATGTGCGGCGCGATACCACGCCGGGTGGTCTCGACTTCGGGAAGTTCAGGCATGGGTTGGAACGATAGATGCTGCTAGGGTGATGATTTATCGGCGGGTTCGGCAGCGGGCAGCATCAGCAGACGTTGGGCCGCATCTTGAGGGAGATGATACTGCACCCCAAGTTCCGGGCGCGCGAGGATCAGCTCCGGCGCGCGGCTCACGATGATGAAGCGCAGAGGCGGTTGAGCACCTTGTTGCCGCAATGTGATGGTTTCGACGGGTTTAATCTGAGAGACGGGAGCGGTATAAAGGCTGACCTGCAAGGCCTGCGCGGCCGTCCATTCCTGCGCCAGGGTATTGACGGCGTCAGGGGTCGCTTCCGGCATCCTGCCTCCCGCGACATTAGCAGAACCCTTCGCTGTCGCTCTTCCCTGTGCGTCAGAAGCGCCCGGCTGCGCCGACCAGCCTTGCGCGTCGTGCCTTAATGTGAGCCCCGGCAGTTCGATTTCCTTTAACGGTTCCGGGCCGGGCAACAGTGCGAGGCTTACAAAGGACGCAGGCGGAGCGATCAGCTTGGGATAATAGCCGTCGGTAATAAGGTGCACGGTGTTTCCAGCCAGTACATAGCGCCGTCCTTCCACTGGCTCGGTGTCGCCGAAGCCGAGTTCCACATCGTTCAGACGCACGCGGATGCGCGGTGACTTAAGTTTGAATTTTTCCAGATCCAAGCCTGCGGCCACCCACTGCGCGTGACTCGCCGCCTGTGTAAGGCCAAGCAAACTTTCCACTACTCCCGTGTTGGCCGGTAACTGCAACGGTTCGGTCAAGCGCCAGCCGGACGCTTCTTTTTTCAGGGCGATGGCAGGCTGTGCCTTGCGCTCGATGCGGATTGAGGTGATCGCCGCGGGGGTGAGCGAAGTCAGTGCGGGCAACGGTGCGGTTTTTTTTACGCCGGGCAGATACACCGCCACGATGGCCAACGCGCCGGCCAGAATCAGCAATCCCAGGTTGAGCCAGGTGCGCGAATCCATCGCTAACGCTTGCGCCGCTTAAGCCAGACGCTGAGGCCGAAGCCGAGCAGCAGCAGGGGCAGAAAAAACAGGAACCCAAGACCAATCACTGCGGTGGCCGTGCGCGACAGGTTGAGCGTGGTGTCGGGCGCGGTGCGCGACCCCACGGCGATGAGGGTATCGTCGTGATTCAGCCAATTCACGAGGTTCAATCCCAAGTCCAGATTGCCGCCGTTGCCGAGAAAGGCGTTAGACAAAAAATCCCCGTCCCCCATGACGATGATGCGCTGTTCCATTTTATCCGCACCGGCGTTACCGGTCGCCCTCGGCATCCTGCCTCCCGCGACATTAGCGCTTCCCTGTGCGTCAAAAGTTTGCGGCGCCTCACGGGTCAGGCTCACTCCGATGGCGAGAGGCCCGGCTACATCCTTGCCGCGATCCATTGCAATCTCGCCATTCAAGTCACCGGTCTCCGACCAGCTGCGCGCGCCGCTCTCCAGAAACACTTGGCCCTGCCAGCCTTCGGGCGTCTTGAGATCCATCCCGCTCGCCTGCGGAAAAACGGTCAGTGTGTGCAGATCCTGAGTAACAGGGTGGGGCGGATAGTCCGCGACCAGCGCCACGTCGGGACGCTTGATGCCTAGCAATTGGGCGGCCGGCTCGACGATGACGCCGGGTTGAAACTCGATGCCAAGCTGCTCGGCGACCGGCTCCAGTCCGTGCAGCGGGCCGGGATCACTGAGCCAAAGCAGATTGCCTCCTGCGCGGATGTAATCCTGAATGAGATTGACCTCACCCGGCAGCAGGTCCACCTGCGGGCCGGCGATGACCAGCACCGTGGTGTTGACGGGAATCTGCGGCTTATCGGTCAGGGCGAGGATCTGCACGTTGACGCCCTTATCCAGCAAATGACGTCCGAAATCGCCGAGATCATGGTTGGCGGCGCCGTGCGGATTGCGCTCACCGTGCCCCGACAAAAATACCACCCAGTGCTGCCCGGAGCGGGCCACCCGTTGCAGGGCGTTGCTCAGGGTTTGTTCGCTGAGCGACTGAACCTTGGTGTTGCGTCCCGCGTATGCGATGTGCAGTTCCCCGTCCACGGTGACACCCAACTGACGCACCCGCTCGGGATCGGTATCAGGATTCACGAAGCGCAGCTCGATATCGGGCTTGTAGCGCCTGTAATGATTCACCAGTTCCGTGATCTGTCTGCGCAGCGTTCCCGTCTCGCGGGCATAGGCGGTGAAGGTGACAGGCCCGGCAAGTTTTTTTAACAGTGTTTGACTGGCGTGGGAGAGGGTGTTGCGGCCGCTAGCGGTCCAATCGGCCTCATAGCTATAGCGGGTGCTAAGCCATCCCAGAAGGCCCATCACACCAAGAAACAGTATCACAAACAGCGCATTTTGCAGCCGCAGTTGGAGACGGGATTTAGGCGTAACGTCCATAATTCTAAAAACGACTGTTCAACCGCCAAGGCGCCAAGCTCGCGAAGAAAATCAAAATAGTTATCCTCTCAGTCCAATTTCTTTCTATACATGGGGACGCAAATATTGCCGCATCTTTCACCCCTTCCCCCTCCACGGGGGAAGGTTGGGATGGGGGTGAAAAGCCCTATGCATCAAGGTATTTCAACCACCCCCACCTTAGATGCCTTTGGCGTCTTGGCGGTCCTAATTATTTTTAGTGTGGCAAGCGGTCGGCGTCGAGCCTCCGCACGGCCAACACCAGAAAGGTGATGATGAAGAGCAGGTAGTACAGGATGTCGCTACTATTAAAGACGCCGCGCAACAGGGCCTCGTAATGCCGCACCAGCGACAGATAGGCAAACAGACCGCCGCCGTCGGAGCCCGCCCAGTCGAGCAGCCACAGCAGTAGCAGCAGGCCGAAGCTCGCGATGGCCGCAATAGTGGGTTGTGCGGTGAGAGTGGAGATAAACAGGCCGGCGGCGGCAAAGCTCGCCGTCAGCAGGGTGAGCCCCAGCAGGCCGGCTGCGAACTGCCCGAAATCCAGACGGCCGCCCAGCAACAGTGACAGCGGCATCAGTGCGAGCAGGCTTATCACAATGAGGAGAAAACCGAGCACGCCCAGATATTTTCCCACAATAATCTGTGTCATCGAGATGGGCGCGGTGAATAACAGGGACAGGGTTTGACTGCGCCGCTCCTCACTGACAAGCCGCATGGTGAGCAGCGGGACCACCAGCAATAACACGACAGCGGCGCTGCCGAACAGGTTCGCGACGACCACGTCGCCCAGGCTTATCGCGTCGGGTCTGCCGGCCAGGCTGGGCTGCACCTGCAAAAATAAATCAACGCGGATCAGAAACAGATAGCCGAGGATGATCTGTATCACGGCCAGTACCGTCCACCCCAGCGGAGACAGAAAAAGACTGCGCAGTTCCTTCGCGGCCAAGGCAAATATCATCAGGCCGCCGCCTCCTGTTGAGTTATATCCACAAAGATCTGTTCCAGCGAGAGCCGCTCCGGGGTCAGTTCATAAAGACCCCAGTCGTGTTGCACCGACATGGTGACCAGCGTCTCGGCGGGATTTTGTTGCGGCGGATGGTGCACGCGCAGCCGCCCGTCGTCCAGGCTTTCCACGGCGATGACGCCCGGCACCGCACGCAGTTTCTCCAACAGGGGAGGGTTGCGCAATCCGAGATAGAGACTGGAGGCGTCCATCCGGCGCATCAGCCCCTCGATGCCGTCGCTCAGCACCAATCGCCCCTGATGAATGATTTGCACCCGGTCACAGGTGGCTTGCACCTCCGGCAGGATGTGGGTGGAGAGGATGATGCTGTGCTCGTTGCGCAGATCGCGGATCAGGCTGCGAATCTCTCGGATTTGAATGGGGTCGAGTCCCACCGTCGGCTCGTCGAGAATCACCACGGCGGGGGAGTGAATAATGGCCTGGGCGATGCCGGTCCGCTGCTGATAACCCTTGGACAGATTGCCAATCAAGCGCCGCCCCACCCCGGTGAGACCGCAACGCTCCTTGACAGTGCTGATCGCGTCACGCCGGCGGCCGCGCGGGATACGATGGAGCTGTGCGCAGAAGCTTAAGTATTCATCCACGCTCAACTCGCGGTACAGCGGCGGCTGTTCGGGAAGGAAGCCGAGCGCGGCCTTGGCCAGTCTGGGCTGATCGAGGATGTCGTAGCCGGCGATCCACACCCGCCCTGCGCTGGGGGCGAGATTGCCGCTAATGATCTGCATGGTGCTGGATTTACCCGCGCCATTCGGCCCGAGGAACCCCAGCACCTCGCCGCGCCGCACCTCGAAACTGACATCGCGCACGGCGCACAGCGCGCCGTAATAACGCCACAGGTGTTCGACTCGGATCAGGGTTTCACTGTTCATATCAATATTGTCTAGGCGACTCTTTTATTAATAATATTAATAGGTTATAGGCTTATAGGGTCCATATGGAAGAATGGTCTTGACTGCCTTTAGTGCGCCAAGATAACCCTAATCTTCATATCACTGCAACAATTAGGCTGTTATCATCAGCCTCAGTAAACAGAAGAACCGATATTCTAACTACGGACGAAGAGGAGAGCAGTCATGAATCTTTCAGCACGAGCAGGTTTAACATTTCTGTTATCACTGGTTTCGGCCAGTCTGTTTGCTGCCCCCCCCCCCCGCAGGATGTAAAGCCCGAAGTCACTGAGCTTATTGTCTTGTATAATGCCGAAGCCCAAAGCGCTCCGGCTACCGCCGAACAGATCGTAGACGCCACAGATCACCCCAATACGACCCCCACCAATGCCGCCCTGTATTCACGGTTAGGCTCACCCAAGGCAGGGAGGCTGTTGATTCCGGAACGCATTCCCCCTCTCCGCCGCGTCACCTTGAACAAAACCGATCCGGAAGAAATGTTGCAGCGGTATGTAGTACTCACCTATCCCAACAGCGTTGTCGCTACTGTGATGAAGGAAAAGCTGTCACGTGACTCGAACGTGATCTGGGTGGGTGAAAATAGTTATGGGGAATATTCCGTGACTCCATCTGATCCACTCTTTCCTTGGTACTCTTGGTATTTCACTGTGTATAACAGTCAGTGGGGCATGAATAGTCTGAGTTTAGGTACTGCCTGGGACAAAGTAAGAGGTCATGCGTATCTAGGGCACATCGATAACGGGATACAACTGGGCCATCCGGATTTGGCAAACTTGAGTCAACCCTGGCTAACCAACTTTCGCGTACAGTTTTCTGCCAATTACGCCACGACCAATACGAGCGTGGATGAAGATCCTGCAGGCTCTGGAAATGGTGCAGCAGGTCGCGGCAGCCATACCGCTGGCATCATGGCGGCAGCAACCAATAATTCATTGGGGGTGGCGGGCGCATGTTGGAATTGTAGCCTGATGGTAATTAAGGCAGGGGCGCCAAGCATTATAAAGTCAGCAGCTATTTCAGGCATAAATCGTACAGTGTCTACCGGTGCTCAAGTTCTTAATCTAAGTTTCGGTTTGCAATTCGACAACTGCACTTGGACTAACTCTAGTTGTAATTGCACAAGTTATCCGAATGATCCTCTCTGCCCAGCTTTGGCTTATGCGGCTGCGCAAGATGTTGTAGTAATTGCAGCATCGGGCAATCATGGTTTCTTGAATACAACCCCGACTATCACGAACACAATCCAATTTCCTGCTGCTGATCCGCGCGTCATTGCGGTAGGAGGTACCGACGCTTATGGCAATATCTGGCAGGAATCGAACCCACAACCCAACTTTGTTGGTTCAAATGGAGGTCAGAATCTGGCACTTGTCGCACCCGCTAAGGATGTGTTGTCAACCGTCTATACCAATTACAATTGGAATGCACCTTTACGTTGCGGAGACAACGCCGGCGACTCAGTCGGCGCAGGCTACGGCATTTGTACCGGCACCTCAATGTCGGCGCCGCATGTCGCAGGCATCGCCGGCTTGCTGAGGTCTGTCAATCCTCTATTAACCCGTGATCAAATCAAGAGCTATCTCGTTAGTTACGCTAGCCGCTATCCCAACTGGGATCGGGCATGGGGCTATGGTATTCCAAATGCCAATGCCTCAGTCATGGCGGTACAGAGCACGAATGATCGGCTTACCCCTTTATTTAGCTTCTATAGCTCAGGCCTCGAAAACTATTTCTATACCACTGTCCCCCAAATGGGTAAGGCCGCCGTTACGGGCAATGTGCTTCCTGGGCCTGGCTTTCCCTTTAATCTTTACTATCCCTACGCCAGTGTGGGCACTGCCTTGTGGAGCTATACCGGTTTCCCAGGAGGCGCTTCGCAAGTACCTCGTGCTCAGGTCTGGGTATACACCACCCATGTGAACCCTTTCTCTCCCTATTATGAGCTTGTCCCCTTGTATCGCATGAGTTACAAATGCGGTGACCCTGCGCCTTACAATCCCATATGCAGCCGCAACTATAGCCACGTTGACCACACTTACACCACCGAGTTAACAGGGGTACAACAGTACGTAAGCTCGGGTTACAAATTAGACGGGATAGAGGGCTATATCTATCCCAAGTCGCTCTCTCCCCAACCTGGGATGGTGCGGTTGATGCGCAAGTACAATTCCTATCGGGATGATCATGCCATTTTTCCTGAGAGCGAGCTGAGTTACATGACCGGCCAGGGCTATACCCAAAACTCGGGGAACACCGACTGGATTGGTTATGTCTATCCAAACTATGGCTATCGTCCGTATTGACACTCGATGCTCCTCCGCATCAAGTCTGAGGAACACACAAGAGCGGCCCGCCCTCAGGGCGGGCTGTGTTTTAATCTGATCAAACCGGAATGTTTAACTATGATGAACGATCCCTCACTGCGTTGGCGTATGGCGCTATCCATACTGCTTATAGTATTCATCATCCCGAGCCTGGTTTATGCCCGAGCCGGTGATCTGGATTCAAGTTTCGGCAATAACGGGGTTGTGTTCTACAGCCCCTTTGAACCCGGCTTCGCTGGAGGCAGCGTAGTGGTCCTACCTGACGGCAAAATAATGGGGGCTAATTCACAATACTCCAGCGCAACTGGATATGATTTTAGCTTGACCAGACTTAATGCTAATGGAACTCTCGACACTGGTTTTGGAAATGGGGGGAGTGTGAGAACCGATCTGGGCTATAGTGAATCCCCGAGCGCCATACTAAGGCAGCCGGATGGCAAACTGGTGGTAGCTGGAACTGCGATCCAACTTAATGTACTCGGTGAGATAGATTTTGCCCTGGTCCGTTACAACACCGACGGGAGTTTGGATACCGGCTTTGGGAACGGTGGAAAAGTCATCACTGACTTCGCGGCTAGCCAGGATTATGCGCATAAGATTGCCTTGTTAGAAGATGGAAGGCTAGTGGTAGCAGGTGTATCGTTTTCCCCGGTGTCATCAGACAGTTATACTACCCTTGCTCGCTATCAGGCTGACGGGAAGCTTGATACCAGTTTTGGTGTCGGAGGGAAGGTAACTACTTTGTCCAGCGGCGGTAACGAAATAGGGACCCTAGCTGTCCAGCCGGATGACAAGCTTATCGTGGCGCGCAGCACACAGCTCGTTCGCTATCACCCAGACGGCCGTTTGGATGAAAGCTTTGGCGTGGCCGGCAAAGTGGACGTGCAGGAAGGCAATGCAGTCACTATACAACCGGACGGCAAAATCCTTATAGCGGGGGCTGCTTCGATAGGCTCGGGGAATTCCGCCTTTGTCTTAGCCCACTATACCGCTAATGGCATCCTGGATAGCGGTTTTGGTAACGCTGGCCAAGTCATTACGGATTTTACGGCAGGAAGTGATTCTGCTACAGCCGTTGCTTTACAGCCGGATGGCAAAATTATAGTTGCCGGGATAATAGCTATATCCCTCCAAGACGGAATATTCGGTGTCCCCCCTCCTTG
Organism: Gammaproteobacteria bacterium; assembly: GCA_016195665.1. Taxonomy (NCBI): domain Bacteria; kingdom Pseudomonadati; phylum Pseudomonadota; class Gammaproteobacteria; species Gammaproteobacteria bacterium. The sequence goes on from JACPZD010000040.1 coordinate 89,606, forward strand.
TGCATATGGTGGGGCGTTGGGTCTCGCGCGTTACGACGCTAATGGCGGCTTGGACACTACTTTTGGTGATGGCGGGAAGATAATCACCGCATCAGTGCTTGCTACGGGTGTTACCATATCTGTAGCGGCCGACAATAAAATAATCCTTGCAGGAGGTCTCTGTAGCGACATACAAAAATATAATTTCACTCTCACCCGCTACCTCAACGACTCCGGCCTCCCCCAACCCGGTTGGTGGTGGAATCCCAACGAAAGCGGGCGCGGCTTCAGCGTCGAGGTGAGTCAGAATACCCTGTTCATGGCGGGGTATTTGTATGACACCTCGGGCCGGGCGACCTGGTACACCTCTGCGGGACCAATAACTAATAACACCCTTTATCAAGGCATCCTCCAGTCGTTTGGCAACGGGCAGACTTTGTCAGGACCGTATAAATCCTATGCGCTCACCAACCCCAATGCCGGCAACGTCACGGTACAGTTAAGCGACGCCACCCATGGCACCCTCACCTGGCCGGGCGGGACGATACCCATAGAGCGCTATACATTCGGTGCAGGAACCCCGAGCTTTCAGCCTGAAGCCGGCTGGTGGTGGAGTGACAGTGAAAGCGGCAGAGGCTTTACCCTGGAAGTGCAGGGTAACAAATTGTTTATCGGCGGCTATATGTATGATGACCAAGGCAATCCGGTCTGGTACATCTCCGCCGGTAATATGACGTCTGCTACGCTCTATCAGGGCCAGTGGGAGCAATACGCTAATGGACAGACCTTGACAGGCCTCTATCAGAAACCCACTCAGGTGAATGCCAATGTAGGAAATATCACCATTGAATTCACAAGTAGAACCACCGCGACGCTCACGCTGCCGGATGGCAGGCAGATCCCGTTGACACGGTATCGGTTTTAGCTCTCCCTCACCCCCGCCCTTGTATGTTTCGTTTTGCTGGACATGAATGAGTTGGTTGATGGTTAATTCAGCCCGGCCCGGCAGCTCGATCAGCCCTAGGGACACCAAGCCCGTGGGAGAGCAAGGAGCGTCGTGCCGGTTTTTCAGTGCTAACCC
>JACPZD010000041.1 GCA_016195665.1 Gammaproteobacteria bacterium
TTGAAGGAGCACATGGAAGCGAGGGAGCGATAGCGGACGAGCGGTGTGCGACGCCCCCCGCGTAGCCGTAGGGCCGGATGTTTTGTCGGAGTCCGCGCGGTAGCGCGGGTGGAGACAAAATAGGAGGCAACCGGCACGGCGTAGAGTCACTGTGGGAGCCATGTCGCGCAACGAAGTGTAGCGCCGTGGCGGACGCAGGACGAGCGCGGGCCGCCGAAGGCAATACACGTCGCCCATTTTTCGCTCCCGAAATCGGATGGATCCATTTCGGGTTTCGCGAAAAATGGCGACGCAATCGCTTCAAGTATTTTGGCGGAGGAAGTAAGATAACATACAAGCTTTTTCAAAGGGGGGGTGTTGTTTCAGCCGTCTTGGGCGGCGCACGGTTTTATGGGCGCCTTTGAGGCGCTCACCTGGAGCCCCCGGCTTTGCCGAGGGTAATTTAACTGGGACGATGACGGGTGTATGGGTGAGAACACCGCCATGGAAGCTTTATACAATTCTGCGCAGAAGGTCATGGATCAGGTCAGAGCGACGGTACACGAAGCGGGGCTCGCTGCCGAAGCCAAATTGGTGGAATCGGTCACGCGGCGAATTGCGAGTGCGATTGTGGAGGAGGTACAAGACTGGCCCGCCGATTTGATTGCGATCGGAACCCACGGGCGCCGAGGTTTCCATCACCTAGGAAGCGTGGCCGAAAGGGTAATCCGCACTGTATCCATGCCGGTGCTGCTGATTCATGGAAGACGAGGGCATAGCGCGGCGATTGCATCGGTGGCGACCACTCGCCGATGGCTTCCGGGTTGATATGTCGCTCGCCGCACTGCTACAGAATTATGGCTACGCCGCGGTGTTCGTGGGCACCTTCCTGGAAGGGGAAACTATCCTCATCATGGCTGGTTTTGCCGCCCATCGCAGCTACCTCGATCTGACGTGGGTGATGGGCGTGGCTGCCGTCGGCAGCTTCCTGGGCGACCAGCTATATTTTTATTTAGGCAGGCGTTATGGGTGGCGTATCCTGAACCGTTTTCCGCGTCTTAAACCGCGTGCGGCAAAAGTACAGGCGCTGTTGCAGCGCTATCATTTGCCGTTGATCCTCTCCATCCGCTTTTGGTATGGCCTGCGCACCGTGGGGCCGTTCGCCATCGGCATGAGTCCTGTCAGCTGGACCCGGTTCTTCGTTTTGAATTTGATTAGTGCCGCGGCGTGGGCGATGTTGATCGGTGGTGCGGGTTACCTATTTGGCAGCCTCCTGGAACTGATGCTCGCCGATCTGCACCGTTATGAAGAAGCATTGCTGGCGCTGATTGCCATTCTGGGCATTGTCGTCTGGATCCGCTACCGCTGGCGTCAGCAGCGCGCTTCGAGGAGAAATCATCCATGAACCAAGCATTCACCCTATACCTGGAAGGGCCTTGCAGGGTCTAACCAGCCCCGAAGCCGCGGAGCGGCTGAAGCAATATGGCTCCAACAAGGTGGCGGAGGAACGGCCGCACCCGCTGCGGGCATTAATGCACAAATTCTGGGCGCCGGTGCCGTGGATGCTGGAAGCCACCATCGCGCTGCAATGGGTCCTCGGCAAAGTTGACGAGACGGCTATCATCGCCGTTCTGCTCATCGTCAACGCCACCCTGAGTTTCGTGCAGGAAAGCCGGGCGAACCAGGCGCTCGCCCTGCTCAAGGGTCGCCTCGCGGTGCAGGCGCGGGTGCGGCGCGACGACCGCTGGCAGTTGATCCCGGCGCAGGCACTGGTGCCGGGCGACGTGATTCACCTGCGCCTGGGCGATCTCGCCCCTGCGGATGTGCGCGTGACCACTGGGCAAGTGCTGTTGGATCAATCCGCGCTTACGGGCGAGTCGCTGCCGGTCGAAGCAGGTGCGGGCGCGCCCGCCTACGCCGGCGCCATCGTCAAGCGCGGCGAGGCGACCGGCGAAGTCACGGCCACAGGGTCGCGCACATATTTCGGCAAGACCGCAGAACTGGTGCGCACAGCCAAGACCGCGAGCCATCTGGAAAGTATCATCTTCACCATCGTTAAATATCTGGTGATCCTGGATGCGGCCCTGGTCACCGCGTTGCTGGCTTATGCCCTGATCACCGGCATGTCCCTGACGGAGGTCATCCCCTTTGCATTAATCCTGCTGGTGGCCTCTGTGCCCGTGGCGCTGCCGGCGACGTTTACGCTCGCCACCGCTTTCGGTGCGCGGGAGCTGGTCCAACGCGGCGTGCTGGTGATGCGCCTGTCGGCGATCGAAGAGGCGGCGGCGATGGACGTGCTCGCGAGCGACAAGACCGGCACCCTTACCGAGAACCGGCTGACGCTGGCGGCGCTTAAGCCCTATGCCCCGCACAGCGAGGAGGAACTCCTGTGTCTGGCGGCGCTCGCCTGTGACGACGCCACCCAGGACCCGATCGACCTCGCCATCCTGAATGCTGCTCGCTCACGGGGCCTGCTGTCCGGTGCGCCGCAGCGGTTGCAATTCATTCCTTTTGATCCGGCCACAAAACGTTCGGAAGCTGTGTTCCAGCAGAATGGTGAGCAGTTGCGCGTGCTCAAGGGTGCGCCGCGGGCTCTCGCCGCCTTAATCGCGTCCGCACCGGATGTGAGCGCCGATATCGAGCGCCTCGCGGCCGAGGGCTACCGCATGCTGGCCGTGGCCGCCGGGAAGGGTGATGCCTTAGAACTGATCGGCCTGGTGGCGCTGCACGATCCGCCGCGTGAGGATTCCAAGGCTCTAGTGCAGAGTTTGCGCGAGCTGGGCGTGCGCGTGCTGATGGTCACCGGCGACGGCCTTGCCACCGCCCGCACCGTCGCCGCCGCGGTTGGTATCGGCGGCCGCGCCTGTCCGCCGGAAACCCTGCGCGGCGAGATTGGCGATCACGTGCTCGACTGCGGCGTTTTCGGACGCGTTCTGCCCGAGGACAAATTCTGCCTGGTGCAGGCCCTGCAGCGCGCCGGCTATGTGGTCGGCATGACCGGCGACGGCGTCAATGATGCGCCGGCGCTCAAGCAGGCCGAGGTCGGCGTCGCCGTCGTCAACGCCACTGACGTGGCCAAGGCTTCCGCCAGCCTGGTGCTCACCAACCCTGGACTTACCGGTGTGTTGGCTGCGGTCGAGACCAGCCGACGCATCTATCAGCGCATGCTTACCTATACGCTCAACAAAATCATCAAGACCCTAGAAATCGCAGTTTTCTTAAGCCTAGGCGTGATGTTGACCGGCACATTTATCATCACGCCGTTGTTGATCGTGCTGTTGCTCTTCACCAACGACTTTGTGACCATGTCCCTCGCCACCGACCGCGTGTCCTTCTCCCGCAAGCCGGACCGCTGGCACATCCGCACGCTAGTGCTCACCGGCGGTGTGCTGGCCGGTCTCGTTCTGATGTTGTCGTTCGCCGTGTTTTTCGCCGCACGCGCTTGGTTGCATCTGTCCTTGCCGGAATTGCAGACCCTGATCTTCGTGATGCTGGTGTTCAGCGGCCAAGGCACCGTGTACTTGGTGCGCGAGCGCCATTACTTCTGGCATTCGCACCCGAGCCGCTGGCTTTTACTGAGTTCGTTCCTGGACATCGTGATCGTCAGCGTGCTGGCTACCCAGGGCATCCTCATGGCCGCTATCAGCCCGACACTGGTTGCCGGACTGTTTATCTTGGTGCTGATCTTTCTGATGGCGGCGGATTTCTTGAAGATCCGAATCTTTAGCTACTTTGGTCTACGCTAAGCATGCTTGGACGCTCAAGCCGGTATTCACTTGGCAAACGGGCGGTGTCTATGTAAGACGTTCCATAATAGGTTTGATGCATGAGAAAAAGATGGGAACAGATTTTGTTATAGAAGTGGCTTTAGGCTAAAATGCGATGTTATGGCCTTCACCCCTTGCAAGACTCGCTTCGCTCCCAGCCCCACAGGATTCTTGCACCTCGGCAACGCCCGCGTCGCTTTGTTCTGCGCGCTGCTCGCGCGCCACACGCAGGGTATTTTTTTGCTGCGCATCGAGGACACCGATCAGGGACGCAGCGAGCATCAGTACACCGAGGCCTTGCAGGAAGACCTGCTATGGATGGGGCTGGGCTGGCAAGAGGGGCCGGTCGTGGAGGGGGCGCAAGGCCCTTATCTGCAATCGGAGCGCGGCGAGATCTATCACCGCTATTTTTCGCAGTTGGAGCAGGATGGTCTCGCCTATCCCTGTTTTTGCAGTGAACAGGAACTCGCCATTACCCGCAAGGTGCAACTCGCCGCAGGCCGGGCGCCGCGCTATCCGGGCACCTGCGCGGCGCTCACCAAAGATCAGATAGAAACACGCCTGGCGCAGGGCCTTAAGGCCACTCTGCGGTTTCGCGTGCCGCGCGGCGAAACGGTTGAATTCGAAGACTTGGTGCGCGGCCCGCAACGTTTTGCGAGTGATGATATTGGCGATTTCATCATCCGCCGCGCCGACGGTACGCCCGCCTTCTTTTTCGGCAACGCCCTCGACGACGCCCTGATGGGCGTCACTCACGTGTTGCGCGGCGAGGATCATCTCAGCAATACCCCGCGCCAGATAGTACTGCTGCGCTCGCTGAGTTTGCGTATCCCCGAGTATGGGCACCTGTCGCTGATTCTGGGCAGTGACGGGACGCCCTTATCCAAGCGTCACGGCAGCCATAGCGCGCGAGAATTGCGCGATGCAGGTTATTTCCCGGCGGCGCTGAATAATTACCTGGCCCGCCTGGGGCATTCCTACGACAACAATAATTTCATGACGCTGTCCGAACTCGCCGCCGAGTTTCATATCGGCAAGATCGGCCGCTCGCCCGCCCGTTTTGACGAGAGTCAATTGCATTATTGGCAACAGCAGGCCATCGCTCACGCCCACACCCATGAGTTGTGGGAGTGGATGGGTCCGGCGGTGCACAAGCTTGTGTCCACGGCGCAGCGTGATGAGTTCATCGCGGCGATCCGTACCAATGTCTTCTTGCCAGAACATGCGCTGCTGTGGGCGCGTATCTTGTATAGCGATCCGCTGGAATGGATGCTAGGCGCCCGTCAGGTCATCGCGGAAGCGGGCACCGATTTTTTCGAGCAGGCGTTAACGGCGTTACAGGAGCACCCCACCGATTTCAAATCACTGGCCGGTAAGATCAAGCAAGCGCTCAAGATCAACGGCAAGGCCCTCTATCAACCGTTGCGCGCGGCGCTCACCGGTGAACTCGACGGTCCTGAGATGGCCAGGCTGTTGCCGCTGCTGGGAGAGGAGCGGGCACGCAAACGCTTGGAAGCAGCGTTAAACTATTGTGTATCTGAGGCCGAAAAATAATCCCCATGCTGCACATTCATAACAATCTCACCAAGACCAAAGAACCGTTCATCCCCATCGAGCCCGGCAAGGTGCGGCTGTATGTCTGCGGTATGACGGTGTATGACTATTGCCACCTCGGCCATGCACGGGTGCTCGTCGTGTTCGACATGGTGGTGCGCTATCTGCGCTCCTTGGGTTATCAGGTCACCTACGTGCGCAATATCACGGATATTGACGACAAGATCATCCGCCGTGCGCATGAAAATCACGAGTCCATCGGCGCATTGACGGCGCGCTTCATCCAGGCCATGAACGAAGACGCCGATAAGCTGGGCGTGTTGCGGCCCGATCACGAACCCCGCGCCACCGAGCACATCGGCGAAATCGTCGCCATGATCGGCAGCCTGATGGCCAAGGACTACGCCTATCAGGCCGCGAACGGCGACATCTATTATGCCGTGAGCCGGTTCAAGGGTTACGGAAAACTTTCCGGCAGACATCTCGACGAACTGCGAGTCGGCGCGCGCGTAGAGCTGGATGAGGCGAAAAGAGACCCGCTGGATTTTGTGTTGTGGAAGTCCGCTAAACCGGACGAGCCGAGTTGGGATTCGCCGTGGGGCAGGGGCCGGCCGGGCTGGCATATCGAGTGCTCGGCGATGTCTATGCATTGTCTCGGCGAGCACTTCGACATCCACGGTGGCGGCATGGATCTGCAATTTCCACATCACGAAAATGAGATCGCCCAATCCGAGGCCGTTACCGGCCACACGTTTGTTAACGTCTGGATGCACAACGGTTTTGTGCGCGTGGCGGATGAAAAGATGTCCAAGTCACTCGGCAATTTTTTTACGGTGCGTGAGGTGCTTGCACGCTATCGCCCCGAGGAGATTCGCTATTTCATATTGGCCAGCCACTACCGCAGTCCGCTCAGCTACTCCGAAGAAAACTTACAGCTCGCCCGCAGCGAGTTGACGCGCTTTTATACCGCCCTGCGCGGATTGCCTTCGATGGGTGAAGAGAAAGGAGTAAGGGGTGAGGAGTTAGGAGTGAGGAGTAATACCTCACGCCTCACGCCTCACGCCTCACTTGCCGAAGGCGCCTCACGCTTTTTTGCAGCCATGGATGATGACTTCAATACCCGCGAGGCGATAGCGGTGTTGTTCGACATGGCGCGCGAGATCAACAGTCATAAGGCGCATGACGGCATCGCCAAGGCGGCGCCGCTCGCGGCTGAACTCAGAAAGCTGGCGGGTATCCTGGGTTTGTTGCAGGAAGATCCCGAGGCCTATCTGCAAGGCCCCGCCGAGAGGGTCCTCAATGTTGAAGAAATGATCGCGCAACGCAAGGCCGCGCGCGAGACAAAGAATTGGGCGGAGTCGGATCGAATTCGGGATCTGCTCAAGGCCAACCGGATTATCCTCGAAGATGGGCCACACGGCACTACCTGGCGCCGCGAGTAAAGGCACATTATGGGCATATCCACAAATAGTTCCCCTGTGTCTCTTGCGCTAAAAAGCTTCACCGCGGAGGAGAAACAAACCCTTCTTGAGGGTACTCCTCTGCGTCCTCTGCGGTACATTATTTATGGATAAGTTCTAAATTTAATAGCACGGTGATGCCGCTAAAAATTTTTGGACTATTGACCGGCGTTTTCGCAGTTTCACTGCTGCTCACCGGTCTGATCCGGCGCTATGCCCTCGACTACGCCTTGCTGGACCACCCCAACGCGCGCAGTTCCCATACGCATCCGACCCCGACCGGCGGAGGGGCGGCGATTGCCCTCGGTTTTTTTCTGGCCATTGGAGCATTGCACTATTGGGGACTGCTCAATGGGGATGTGAGTTGGGCGCTGCTCGGCGGCGGCGTGTTAGTTGCCTTCATCGGGGCTTGGGATGACATCACTCCCATCGTCGCAAAGTGGCGGCTGCTGGCGCACCTGCTGGCCGCCCTTTGGGCGGTGTACTGCATCGGCGCACCCGCCAGCCTCAATGTAGGCAGTTACACTCTCGAACTCGGGTGGACCGCCTACCCGTTATGGGTGCTGGCAGTGATATGGTTGACTAATCTCTACAACTTTATGGACGGGATTGACGGCCTCGCCGGCGCGCAGGCGATCACCGCGGGTCTGGCCGGCGGGATTTTGTTGTGGTGGCTCAATGCGCCGGGTTTGGCGGGGGCGAGCCTCGCGCTGGCCGCCGCAAGCGGCGGTTTTTTAATCTGGAACTGGCCCCGCGCGCGGATTTTCATGGGCGATGCAGGCAGCGGCATGCTGGGTTTCAGCTTCGCGGTGCTTGCCTTGGCCGGTGAGCGGGGCCATGCCATGCCGGCCGCCGTATGGATGATCCTGCTCGCCCTGTTTATACTGGACGCAAGCTACACCTTGCTCGCCCGCCTGCTGCGGGGCGAGGCGTGGTATCATGCGCACCGCAGCCATGCCTATCAGCGTCTGGTGCAGGCGGACATCCCCCATCGGCGCGTGACCTTATGGGCTCTGCTTATTAATGTAGTTGTATTATGGCCCGCCACGGGCATAATATGGGTTTATCCGGGCTTACTGCCTTGGATGCTGGCAGTGGTGGCAATAGCCGGTTGGCTGTTATGGTGGGGTGTGCGAAGTAAATTCTCAAATCCATAGAGAGGGGCAAGCAGTCAAAAAGTGGCCGCGCAATACCAACCCAACAAACGCACTATGGCACACACTGAAACCAAAATCTCTTCTTTAGATCTCAATCATCGTTACGCAGTCATTGCGCACGATCTGTTCATGGTGACAGTGGCATGGGCCCTCGCCACCATGATGCCTTATGAGCTCTCCAGTTGGAGGGCCGGCCTCCCTGGCTTCCTGATATCTCTTCCGTTTGTAGTCATCGCTCAAGGGGTGTTGCTCTGGTGGACAGGCGTCTATCGCGGCGTGTGGCGTTCTAGCAGTATTCCCGATCTCTGGAATATCCTGCGTGCGGTCGCGGCGGGTGTGCTGGCCATCAGCCTGCTGCTGTTTCTCGTCAACCGCCTGGAAGGCATACCCCGCACCACCCTGCTGATCTACCCCATCTGCCTGGTATTTTTATTGGGCGCCTCCAGATTGATCTATCGCGTCTGGGTGAGCAACAGCCCGAGCCTGTTCATGTTCCGCAACAAGAAGCGCAAGCGCGTGCTGATTCTGGGGGCGGGCGTGGCGGGTGAATTACTCGCGCGCGACATGCTGCAAGACAGCGACTACTATCCGCTGGGTTTCCTGGATGACAAAAAAGAATTACAGGGCGCGCTGATCCGCGGCATTCCTGTGCTGGGTGAGATCGCCGACCTGAACGACGTCGTCCATCGCACCGACGTGGATCACATCGTAATCAGCATGCCTTCCGCGAGTCCCGCGCAGTTGCACCGTGTGATCGCCCTCAGCGAACAGAGCGGCATACCGTTCAGGATTCTGGGGCGCTCACAGGGTCTCGCGACCGCCGAGCCCAGCGTGAAGGGGCTGCGCGAGGTCGTTATTGATGACCTGTTGGGAAGAGAACCGATCGCTCTGGATTGGGAACGTATCAGCAACGGCATAAGGAAGAAGATCGTGCTCATCACCGGCGCAGGCGGCTCGATCGGTTCCGAACTGTGCCGCCAGATCGCGCGCCTCGGCGCGTCGGCCCTGGTCTTGTACGAGCGCAGCGAATTTGGTTTGTACACCATCGAAATGGAAATGCGGCGCAGATTCCCCAATCTGACCCTGCATGCCTGCCTGGGCGACATCTGCGACGTTCCCGCGGTGGATCACCTGCTCTCAACCTACCGGCCGGACATCATCTTCCACGCGGCCGCCTATAAACACGTACCGATGCTGCAAGAACAGGCGCGCGAGACCCTGCGCAACAATGTGCTCGGCACCAAGATACTGGCCCTGGCGGCGGAGAAGCACGGCTGCCCCACCTTCGTGATGATTTCCACCGACAAGGCGGTCAATCCCACCAGCATCATGGGCATCAGCAAACATATCGCCGAGCTATTCTGTCTCAACCTCAACAAGCGCGCGCAAACCCGTTTCATCACGGTGCGCTTCGGCAACGTATTAGGTTCGACGGGCAGCGTCGTCCCGCTGTTTCAGGAACAGATTGCGACAGGCGGCCCGGTCACAGTCACCCATCCCGAGATCACCCGCTTTTTCATGACCATCCCGGAGGCCTGTCAACTCATCATGCAGGCGGCGGTGATGGGGCAGGGCGGCGAGATTTACGTGCTGGATATGGGCAAGCCGATCAGCATCACCTATCTCGCCGAAGAAATGATCCGCCTGGCGGGCAAGACGCCCGGCAAGGATATCAAGATCGTCTATACGGGACTGCGTCCCGGCGAAAAGCTGTTCGAAGAACTGTTTCATGCCCAGGAAAATCTGTCCGGCACCGAACACGAGAAGATTCTGCTGGCGCACCCGCGCGAGGTGGACTGGAAAACGCTGAACGAGACGCTGGACGAACTCGAACGCGCCTGCCAGGTCTACAATGAAGAATGGGTGCATGCGGTTATCAAGAAACTGCTCCCGCAACTGGACGAATCGGTCGGTGCCGCTTCGCAAAAGGTGGTCAGCCTGAATCGCTTAAAGCATTAAAGACTTATCTAATATAAATAATTTACCGCAGAGAACGCAGAGAAGTCCCTCAAAAAAAGCATATTTTTCCTCCGCGCCCTCCGCGGTAAATCTTTTTTGATTGCAGGCGACACAAAACTGGAATGACGATCTACCAAGGCGCCGCTGAGTATAGCCTGAATCGCTTAAAGCATTAAAGATTCATCCAAATAAATAATTTACCGCAGAGAACGCAGAGAAGTCCCTCAAAAAAAGCATATTTTTCCTCCGCGCCCTCCGCGGTAAATCTTTTTTGATCGCAGGCGACACAAATCTGGAATGACGATCTACCAAGGCGCCGCTGAGTATTGTCATGGTACAGTCCCAACGGCCGGCGTGTTACTCACCAATCTGGGGACGCCCGATGCCCCGACCCCGGCGGCCCTGCGCCGCTATCTCGCCGAATTTCTCTGGGACCCACGGGTAGTCGAAGCGCCACGCTGGCTGTGGTGGCTGGCGTTGCACGGCGTCATCCTGCGTATTCGTCCCGCCCGCTCGGCGCACGCCTATCAAAAGATCTGGACCGAACAAGGCTCCCCGCTGCTGGCCATTTCCCGCCGCCAGGCCGAAGCCGTCAAGCAGGCGCTGCAGGCGCAGTTCAATGGGCGGGTTGTAGTCGCGCTCGGCATGCGTTACGGCACGCCTTCTATTAGAGACGCCCTGGAGCAACTGCGCGCCGCTGATGTCCGCCGCATTCTGGTTTTCCCCTTGTACCCACAGTATTCCGCATCCACCACGGCCTCGACCTTCGATGCGGTGGCCCAGGTCTTGAAGACCTGGCGCTGGCTACCTGAACTGCGCATGATTAATCACTATCACGACGATGCCAGTTACATCAGCGCGGTGGCCAACAGCCTCCGCGAGGCGTGGCGGAACCGGCCGCCTGCCGAGCGGCTGATGTTTTCCTTTCATGGCCTCCCTAAACGTTATCTCCTGCAAGGCGACCCTTACCACTGCGAGTGTCATAAAACAGCACGGCTGATCGCCGAGCAATTGAACCTTCCGGAGGATCGCTGGCAGGTGGCCTTTCAATCGCGCTTTGGGCGTGAAGAATGGCTCAAGCCCTACGCCGATCATACGCTGCAAGAGTGGGCCAAGGCCGGCGTCAAGAGCGTGGACGTCGTCTGCCCCGGTTTTTCCGCCGATTGCCTGGAGACGCTTGAAGAGGTCGCGATGCAAAATCGCAATATCTTTCTCAACGCCGGTGGAGAAAGCTATCACTACATCCCTGCGCTCAACGACCATCCCGAACACATTAGGGCGTTGGTGCATCTCATCGAACTGCATACCCAAGGCTGGCCTGAATTGGATGCAAACGCGGATCAGCAGGCTCGTGATGCGGAGATGAGCAAGCGGCGAGCACTCGATCTGGGAGCAAGACAGTGAATCAATTCAATGAACGCCCCAAGATGAAAAACACGGCGAATATTTATTGAACCTCTGAAAAAATCCATCCATGGATTTTTCAGAGACGAAAAACGAAAAATGCGATTTTCGTTTTTCTTCATTTTTCAATCATTTTCATGATTGAAAAATGGCAGTACATCCCTGTACTGCAGGAAGCCCTGAATTAATCAGGGCTTCCTTTATATTTTCAGCTGCCGCTGACGCGCACGGAGCTATCAAACGTTTTATTTATCTGATCGTAGAAATTTAAATTTTTATTGCACTCTTGACTTTTGTGGTTATAATTACCCACACCATAACTGGAGCGGAGTAAAAAATTATGCGTAAAACTAAAACTGCAGCGAAAAAGCCCATGAAAAAGATGGTCAAGAAAAAAGTGACCCGGGCAAAAAGAAGCGTAGTAAAGAAAGGCGCGATGGCTAGGGCCAATGCACTCGCAAAGAAACTAGCAGCCAAAGAAAGAAAGGCGCTCGCCCGCGCCAAGGCCGCTGCCAGAAGGGCGAAGATGGCGATTGCCAAGGCCGCCGCCCATATGCGTGCAGCCAAAGACAAGGCATTGACTGCATTCGAGAAAAAATGGGAACGTAAATATTTCGCCAGTCAGGCCGCAAAGAAGCGGGCCGCCGCCAAGAGAAGGGTTGCGCGCAAAAAGGCCGCTCGCTTAGCGGCACGGATGGCGCGAATGGCAGCCGCAAGGGGCTAAGAAATACTCTGCACTCTTTCCGGGAGGCTTGGCCTCCTCTGGAGAGGGTGCAGATTTTTTAAACTACACCCTCAAAGACCTGTACATCCACCAGTGTTCCGGCCTCCACGGCGCCGGCTTCCATAGGCAAGACAATAAAACAATTGGCCTTGCTCATCGAGCTTAAGATTCCAGAGCCTTGTTCGCCGGTGCTGCGGACAATTAATTGGCCAGCCGCATCCCTTTCCAGGATTCCACGCTGAAATTCCATACGCCCAGGCGCTTTTTTCAGGCGTGAGGCGCAGGGCACTTTGAATAAAATATCGGATGTTTTGGGTTGACCCATCAGGCGGCGCAAGGCGGGTTGTACGAGTTGATAAAATGTCGTCATCACTGAAACCGGATTGCCCGGCAGGCCGAAAAACCACGCATTTTTAATCTTGCCGAAGGCCAGCGGACGGCCGGGTTTCATGGCGATCTTCCAGAAATTGACCTCGCCCAGCTTTTCCAAGGTCTCCTTAACGAAGTCCGCTTCACCCACCGAGACACCGCCGGATGTGATGACCACATCGGCCATAGCGGCGGCGCGCAGAAATGCGGCCTCCACGTCATCTCTGCGATCACGCACTATGCCGAGATCCATAGGCTCAATACCCAAGCGTGCAAGCATTCCATATAAGGTATAGCGATTGCTGTCGTAAATCTCACCGGGACCGAGAGATTCACCCAACGCGCGCAACTCGTCGCCGGTGGTGAATACCGCCACGCGCGGCAGTTGGAAAACGGTTACCTCCTTGATACCCAGTGAGGCAAGCAGGCCAAGCTGCGCCGGTCCGATCGGCATCCCGGCGGGTAAGGCAACGTCGCCCACAGCGAGGTCCTCGCCAGCCTGACGCACATGTTGACCCGGCTTGTGTCCGGCGCCGATGCGTAACGTGTCGCCGTCACGCTCAGCCTGCTCCTGCATAACAATGGTATCAGTACCCGCCGGCAGCATCGCGCCGGTCATGATGCGCGCGCACTCCTCCGGTTTTACCGCGCCACTAAAGGGCGTTCCCGCCCAAGCTGTTCCAACGACGCGCAATTCGCGTGTTCCACTCATCGGTAAATCACTGCTCGAAACGGCATAACCATCCATCGCCGAATTGGTGTGCGCGGGCACGTTCATTGTGGAGCGAATGTCCTCGGCCAGCACTCGTCCCAGGCTTTCACGCAACGCCAGCGTTTCCATTCCATCAAGAGGCTGTATCGCGTCCTCTATGCGTTGCAGGGCCTCGACGACGGAGAGTGAGTTTGGATCATAATCTTGCATGTTGGTTTTTAGCGCGTTCCTCGTACAATTGATGGTCATGAGGCGTGTTGATATTTAAAAAAGCCTCGGGTTGATCGGAGAAATCGGCCACCGCCAAACGATGACGTCTCAACCAGTCCTCCACTTTACGTCCCCCGCTCATGAGATAGCTGTGCAGGTCGGTAGTAAGAGCGAGAGGTATCATAGTATAGATGGGTTGCAAGCGCATACCATCATGCGCCGTACATAGCTCCGCATTTTCTCTCAGCAGCGTTATCATCATACGCTGCACTAAATCGTTAGGGATCAGAGGCGAGTCACAAGGCGCTGTGACGATATAGTCAGTCTGTGTTGCACACATCGCACTGTACATCCCTGCCAGTGGGCCGCAGTAGCCATCCAGCTTATCAGCCACCAAGGTAAGACCGTAACTCGCATAGCGCGCGTGATTACGGTTGGCGTTAATCATGACCTTGCTGACCTGTGGCGCTAATCGAGCCAGTGTATGTTCCACTAATGGCCTTCCCGCAAGCTCCAGCAGTCCTTTGTCCACCCCGTTCATGCGGCGCGCACGTCCGCCCGCAAGAATAACGCCGGTAATGGTGGGGGATATGAGGTGCATAAGCACCCTGTAGCAAACCTCATACCACACGAAAAATAACCTGAAAGTAGTATTTATATCACCCCTCTACAACATTTTTGCACCAACTTCGTGAATTGATCTGCACTGTTGTCTCTCTTTGGTGCAGATTTTCCCGCGAGTCTCCTGCGGTGAGCCGTAATGAAATAAAAATGTGAGATTCAACAATTAGATAGCTGTCAAAACTGCACTTGGCCCTTAACTTGCACAGCCGCCTTCAATTAGGATTTGAAGCGCGAGGCCTCAGATGAAAGAAAAGCTGGTGTTGATCGGTAATGGCATGGCAGGCGTACGCACGCTGGAAGAGCTGTTGAAAGTCGCACCGGATAAATACGAGATCACCGTATTCGGTTCAGAGCCGTACGGCAATTACAACCGCATCCTGCTGTCTCCCGTGCTGGCCGGTGAGAAGACCGTAGCTGAGATCATGCTGAATGATATGCAGTGGTATGCGGATAATGGCATTACGCTGCACTGTGGTAAAGAGGTGGTGGAGATAGACCGCGCTAAACGCAAGGTTATCGCCGATGATGGCACCAATGCCGACTATGATCGTCTGCTGTTGGCAACCGGCTCGAATCCATTTGTTGTCCCGGTGCCGGGTCACCAATTGCCCGGTGTGGTGACGTTCCGGGATATCCGCGATGTTCAATTAATGATGGATGCGTCCAAGCAGTCCCGGCACGCCGTGGTGATAGGCGGCGGGCTGTTGGGTCTGGAAGCGGCGAACGGATTGATACGCCAGGGCATGAATGTCACGGTGGTGCATATACACGAAACCCTGATGGAGCGTCAGCTCGACAGGGCGGCAGGCGAGATGCTGCGTAAATCGCTGGAACAGCGCGGCATGCACTTCCATATGCCCGCGCAAACGGTGGAGATTTTGGGCGAGGAGCGCGTGCGTGGCGTGCGTTTCAAGGATGGCTCCGAGCTCTACGCCGACCTCGTGGTCATGGCCGTGGGCATACGCCCTAACATCGATCTGGCCAAAAAGGCGGGCATCTATTGCGAGCGCGGCATCGTGGTGAACGACACGCTGCAAACCTACGATCCCGCCATCTACGCCGTGGGCGAATGCGTGCAGCATCGCAGTCAAACCTACGGTTTGGTCGCGCCGCTGTTCGAACAGGCCAAGGTGTGCGCCAACCATCTCGCTCACTTCGGCTACTCACGCTATCAAGGTTCGCTGACTTCCACAAAACTCAAGGTCACGGGGATTGATCTATTTTCCGCAGGTGATTTTACCGGTGACGACAGCACTGAGGAAATCGTGCTTAAAGATGCCTCACAGGGTACCTACAAAAAGCTGGTGCTTAAGGATAACCGTATCCGCGGCGCCGTGATGTACGGCGACACCGGGGACGGCGCATGGTACTTCCAGCTCATGCGCGACGGCACCGACATCGGCGCCTTCCGCGATCATCTGATGTTTGGCCAGGCGCACTTGGGTGATGCCGGTCGCGGCGGACAAAACAAGGCCGCCGCCATGAGCGACTCGATGGAGGTGTGCGGTTGCAACGGCGTATGCAAAGGCGCCATCGTCAAGGCGATCAGCGAAAAAGGTTTGTTCACGCTGGAAGAGGTGCGCGCGCACACCAAGGCGTCCTCGTCGTGCGGTTCGTGCACCGGGCTGGTCGAGCAGATCATGGCCTCGGTATTGGGCGGCGGTTACACGGCGGCGCCCAAGGAAAAACCGGTATGCAAATGCACCGAGCATACTCACGATGAAGTGCGCAAGGCGATACGCGAACGTCATCTGCTCACCATCCGCGAGGTGATGCGGCATTTCGAGTGGAGCACGCCGGACGGCTGCCATGCGTGCCGCCCCGCGCTCAATTATTATCTCTTGTGCGCCTGGCCGGCGGAGTATCAGGACGACCCGCAGTCGCGCTTCATCAACGAACGCGCGCACGCCAACATCCAGAAGGACGGCACCTATTCCGTGGTGCCGCGCATGTGGGGCGGCGTGACGACGGCGAACGAATTACGCACCATCGCCGACGTTGTGGACAAGTTCAACATTCCCACCGTCAAAGTCACCGGCGGACAGCGCATCGATCTGCTGGGCGTGAAAAAGGAAGACCTGCCCGCGGTGTGGGGCGACCTCAACAAGGGCGGACTGGTGTCCGGCCACGCCTACGGCAAGGCGCTGCGCACCGTGAAGACCTGCGTCGGCAAGGAATGGTGCCGCTTCGGTGTGCAGGATTCCACCGCGATGGGCATTCGTCTTGAGCATCTGACGTGGGGTTCCTGGATGCCGCACAAATTCAAGATGGCGGTGTCGGGCTGTCCGCGTAACTGCGCCGAGGCGACCATCAAGGACTTCGGTGTGGTCGCGGTGGAGTCCGGCTGGGAGCTGCACGTCGGCGGCAATGGCGGCGTGAAGATACGACCGACCGATCTGCTGTGCAAAGTGACGACGCCAGACGAGGTAGAGGAATACTGTTGCGCCTTTATCCAGTTGTACCGCGAAGAGGCGCGCTATCTCGACCGGACCGCACCGTGGATAGAGCGTGTCGGGCTCGCCTACGTTAAGCAGCGCGTCGTGGACGATGCACAAGGCCGTAAAGCGCTCTATGCACGCTTCATCGAGTCGCAAAAATACGCCCAGATCGATCCGTGGGCCGAGCGCGCAGCGCATGAAGTGCAACGCTACGAATTCATCCCGCTGAAACAGGTCGTGTAATGAGCGTATTAAACAATGCTGTTGCGGAAAAACCGGTGCACTGGATCGAGGTCGGAACGCTCAACGACATACCGCCTCTCGGCACGCGCGTGGTTCGCACCGTGCAGGGCGACATCGCGCTGTTTCGCACTATGGATGACCACGTGTTCGCGCTGCGTGACGCCTGCCCGCACAAGGGCGGTCCGTTGTCGCAAGGCATCGTGCACGGCACGCGCGTGACCTGCCCGTTGCACAACTGGATGATCGAGCTGGAGTCCGGTTCGGCCGTGGCGCCGGACCAAGGCCGTACGGCCTGTTATCCGGTGAAGGTGGTGCAGGGCGTGGTAAGTATTTCGTTACAGCGCGCGATTGATCACAAAAAGGCATGCTAAATAATGAAGACGAATTCAGAACATCTCACATGAACTTTAAAGACTTTGCAAAAGCCGGCCATTGGCCAACCTTATTGGCGGCGTTCCTGTACTTCGACGTGAGCTTCATGGTGTGGGTGGTGCTAGGGCCGCTGTCGCTTTATCTGACGCAGGGTTTGGGTCTCAGCATCGAAGAGAAATTCACCGTCATCGCTATTCCCATCCTGGCGGGCGCATTACTGCGCGTGCCCATGGGAATGCTGGCCGACCACATCGGACCCAAGCGCGCCGGGCAGTTCGGCCAATTAATCATCATAGCCGCGCTGGCGTATGCCTGGCTGATCGGTCTGGATACCAAGCTGCAGGTAGAGATATTCGGCGCGCTGCTCGGCTTTGCCGGCGCAAGCTTTGCTGTGGCCATTCCGCAGGCGAGCCGCTGGTACCCGCCGGAGTACCAGGGCATCGCGCTCGGCATCGCCGGCGCCGGCAACGTCGGCGTGGTGTTCGACGCCTTGCTGGTTCCGTGGCTGGCGGAAACCTTTGGCTGGCAGGCGGTGTTCGGTTTTCTCCTGATCCCGGTGGTGACTGTATTTCTGCTTTATACCTGGATGGCCAAGGACGCACCCGGCAAGCGGGTTCCGGTCACCTTGAAAAATTATGCGCTGGTACTGCAGGACAGCGATACCTGGTGGTTTATGTTTTTTTATTCGATTACTTTTGGCGGCTTTGTCGGTCTCAGCAACGCCCTGCCATTGTATTTTACCAACTGGTATCACGCCTCGGGCATCGCGGCGGGCATGATGGTGGCGGTGGTGGTTGCGGCCGGTTCCCTGTTCCGTCCGATCGGCGGTTGGGTGGCGGACCGCGTCGGCGGCATCAGGGCATTGCAGATTTTGTTGAGTACGGTGGCCTTGTGTTATCTCGTCATCGGCTTCATGCCGGAAGGTCCCGCGCCCATTGATCTGGGCATGGCTGCCTCCAAGGTGGCGGGCTGGGGATTATTCGACCTGCCCGCGGTAGCGTGGCTGGCGGTGGGCATATTTTTTATCGGCGCCATCGCCCTGGGGATGGGCAACGGTTCGGTGTTCCAGTTGGTGCCTTTGCGTTTCCGCCGCGAGATGGGCGTGGTCACCGGACTGGTCGGCGCGGCGGGCGGTATCGGCGGCTTTTTTCTGGCGAAGACGCTGGGTTTATCCAAGGGCATGACGGGGGGGTTCGCTGCGGGGTTCTGGCTGTTCGCGGGGTTGGCCCTGGTCGGCCTCGTCGGTCTTGCCATGGTGAAGACGCGCTGGCGCACCACCTGGGGCGCCTCCAGCGTGACGACGGCCAAAGTTTGAAGAGGGCGCCTCTGGTGAGAGATGAAATTTGGAAGAGTTTGAGATGATTTCAAGATCAAGGTAAGGAGTCATAAATGTTATTCGGACGGCATAGCAAAAACCCGATCAAGATTCCGCCCAAGCCGGTGGAAAAATGGGCCTATACCACGTGCGGCTATTGCTCCACCGGCTGTTCCATCGAGGTCGGCGTGGACAAAAACGGCAAGGCCGTCAGCGCGCGCGGCGTGAGCGACGCGTCGGTAAATCAGGGCAAGCTGTGCCTGAAGGGGATTTTCGAGTTCGAACTGTTCGACTCCGCCAATCGCGGGCGCACGCCGCTCATGCGCGATCACTTTTTCGATGCATATAAAGAAGCGGGCTGGGATCAGGCGCTGGATCGCACCGCCGCTGAGATTCAGCGCATCCAGAAGACTTACGGGCGCGACGCCTTCGCCATCGTCTCCACCGGCCAAATTCTCACCGAGGAATTTTACACGCTGGGCAAATTGGCGCGCGGCGTGATCGGCAGCAACAACTACGACGGCAACACCACCTTGTGTATGGCCTCCGCCGTGTCCGGCTACAAGCGCTCGTTCGGCAGCGATGGCCCGCCGGGTTGCTACGACGACTTCAGTCACACCGACTGCCTGCTCGCGGTCGGCTCCAATCTGCCGGAGCAGCATCCGATCATCTACTGGCGCCTGAAGGAGGCGCGCGACAAGCGCAAGTTCCCGCTCATCGTGGTGGATCCGCGCGTGACCGTGTTCGCGCAGATGGCCGACATGCACCTGCCCATCAACCCCGGCGCCGACGTGGTGTTGCTGAACAGCCTGGCGCACGTGATACTCGCCGAGGGTCTGCACGACAGCGCCTACATTAACGCGAACACCACGGGGTTTGATGATTTCGCAAAACTGGTGGCGCAATACGACCCGGTTTCGGCGTCGAAGATTTGCGGCATCGACGAAGACACCATACGCAACGTCGCGCGCCTCTACGCCAAGGCCGGTGCCGCGATGTCGATCTGGACCATGGGCATCAATCAATCCACGCACGGCTCCGACGGCGTGGTCGGCATCAACAACCTCAACCTCATCACAGGCAACGTCGGCAAGCCCGGCGGCGCCTCGCTGTCCATCACCGGCCAATGCAACGCCATGGGCACGCGCGAATTCTCCTCGTGCTCCGGCCTGCCGGCCTATCGCGCGCTGGAAAAAGAAGCCGACCGGGAATTCATGGCGCAGTACTGGGGCGTGGAAAAAGATTTCTTTCCCACCAAGCGCGGCCTGTTTCAGACCGACATCTTTCCGGCCATCGAGACCGGCCAGATCAAAGGGCTGTGGCTGATCGCCACCAATCCCATGAGTTCCATGCCGAACACCCCGCGCATCCGCAAGACGCTGGAAAAACTCGAATTCCTGGTGGTGCAGGATGCCTACGCCGACGTGGAGACCACGAAGTACGCGCACGTATATTTCCCCGCCGCGCTGTGGGGCGAGAAGGAGGGCGTGTTCACCAACACCGAGCGGCGCGTGAACCTGGTGCGCAAGGTGATGGAGCCGCCGGGTGAGGCGAAGCCGGATTTGTGGATCTTCACGCAAATGGCGAAGCGCTGGGAGCAGGGGCGCAAGATGCGCTTTCCGGAAACACCCGCCGCAGTGTTCGACGAAATGCGCGAACTGTCCAAGGGCCGGCTGTGCGACTACTCCGGGATGACGCACGATCAACTCGAAACGAATCGCGGCCTTCAGTGGCCGTGCAACGAGGCCAATCCCAACGGTTCGCCGCGCATCTACACCGACGGCAAGTTCCAGCACTACGACGGCAAGGCCAAGCTGATCCCCTTGCCGTTTATCGACAACAACGAGCGCCCCGACGAGCAGTATCCGTTCTGGCTCAACAGCGGGCGTGTGGTGGAACACTGGCACACGCGCACCAAGACCGGCAAGATCGGCAACCTGAACAAATTCAGCCCGACACCCTATATGGAGATGAACCCCGCCGCGGCGGAGCGGCTCGGCATCCAACACATGGATTACGCGCGCGTCGCGTCGCGCCGCTCCGACGCCGTGGTGATGGTGCAGCTCACCGAACGCGTGGCGCCGAACGCGGTGTTCATCCCCATGCACTTCCACGAATGCGTGAATCGTCTGGTGCTCGGCCTGCTCGATCCACATTCGCGCCAGCCGGCCTTCAAACAATCCGCGGTGCGCATCGAGGCCATCGCCGACCAGGAGACCGCAGCCATCGCCAACGTCGCGGCGCGCACGTTTTAGGAGTGCACGACAATGATGTTCTTTTTAACTTTCCTCCCTCACCCCAACCCTCTCCCGGAGGGAGAGGGGGCATGCTCCCTTCTCCCATCGGGAGAAGGGCCGGGGATGAGGGAAGGGGTGAGTAAAACATTCAATAAAGGGACTAGATCATGAGCACCACCCAACCCCAGGCAGCGGAATATTCCTTTCTGAAAAAACTGCGCAGCCATATTCCGGCGAGCCAGCACGGCACGCTGCTCGATCTGGACCAGGCCTACCCGGAACTGGTTGCTGAGCCGCTCACCGTCAACGGCAAGCTCTCGACTTCCGATAATCCCAACCGCTACAAGCAGCACGGCTTCCATTTCAACGCCGATAACTGCATCGCCTGCCACGCCTGTGAATCGGCTTGTTCGGAAAAAAATAATCTACCCGCGCACCTCGCCTTCCGCAAGGTGGGCTACATCGAGGGCGGATCGTATCCCGATGTGTTGCGCGTGAATGTCTCCATGGCCTGCAACCACTGCGAAGACCCGGTGTGCCTCAAGGCCTGCCCGACGCGCGCCTACACCAAATACGCCGAGTACGGCGCGGTGCTGCAAGACCCGGACATCTGTTTCGGCTGCGGCTACTGCACCTGGGCGTGCCCGTACAACGCGCCGCAACTCGACCCCGTCAAGGGCCAGGTGGAAAAGTGCAATATGTGCGTGGATCGCCTGGAGCAGGGCCTGAAACCCGCGTGCGTCGCCGCGTGCCTGGGCAATGCGCTGGAATTCGGTGTGATCGAGGAACTGCCCGGCGGCTGCGAGCAGGCCAAGCTCAGCATACCGGGTTTCCCCGATCCCTCCATCTCACGCCCCAATATCCGCTTCCAGCAGAAACGTTCTCTGCCCGCCGATTTCCGCCGCACCGACGGCGTGCCTATTCATTACCAGCGCGATGAGCAAGGCAAGGAACAATTCAAACCCAAGGTGCGCAACACCGGCAAAAAACCTGAATTCGGTTTTGATAAACTGAGTTCGCGCGAGAATCCGCTGGTGCTGTTCACGCTGTTGTCGCAATTCGTGGTGGGTGCGTTTGTATTGTTGATGCTATTGCCGCAGTTGTCATCCGCCGGCGCGGCACTCTCATCCGCGGCCCATCCGCTCGCCTGGACCGGCACACTGTTCGGCTTGATTGCACTCCAAGCACTGGCCTTGCTCAGTTCGGCCTCGCATCTCGGCAAGACGCGCTACTTCTACCGCGGCTTCAACAATCTGCGCCACTCCTGGCTGAGCCGAGAGGCGGCGGCCTTGAGCGTGTTTTTTGGCTTGCTGGGTGCGTATGCGATGGTGACGACCTTCCCTCTACTTGCCTCCTGGCTGTCTGAGTCACTCGCCGCTGCATTACCTGTCGCAACCAGCGCGGGTGCTGTGATTTTCGGCTTGTTCGCCATCTATTGCATGACGCGCATTTACCGCATCAAGGCGCGGCCATTCTGGAATCACTGGCACACCGGCGGCGCATTCTTCGCTACGCTGCTGATACTCGGGAGCCTCGCGCTGGGTCTGGTGTTCGGCACGGCGGAGTGGCTGGCTGGAAATTCCATCGACGATTTATTGCAACTCTTGAGTCGGCCCCTGCTCGCCGGTTTGCTCCTGCAAGGCGTGGCGCTGGCCGTTCATCTGCGCTATCTGGAACGGCGCGGCGCGGAGGCCGACGTCTCGCGCGTGCAGATGCTGACCACCTACGGCAAGACCTATATCGCACGCTGGATAAGTTTCGGTGTATTATTCGGCGTAGCGCTGTTGCTTACCGTATGGATGCCGCCCGACGGTTGGCTGCTCATTGCCTGGGCAACTTTATTCTGCCTGGCGCTCGCACACGAAATCGTCGGGCGCGCGCTATTCTATGTATTGGTGACGCCCACCACCATGCCCGGTGCGTTTTTCTGGAATAACAAATATTTCGAGGCGCACGCGCGCAAGACCGGCCTGGCGAATATGCCGCAGGTGGGCGTTGTTCCGGATGCTCACTAGCCGATGTAGGTTGGGTTAGCCTGTAAGGGCTTAACCCAACATGCACTGTAAGTTTAAGAGGCAGGGTTCAACGTGCCACTCGTATTAGACGCCGGCTTTTCCTCGCAACAAGGTAAGCGCAAGGCCAACGAAGACAGTTGCCTGGTGATCACGCCGAGCACCGGTCAATATCTCGACTACGGTGCGCTGTTTGCCGTCGCGGACGGCGTGGGCGGCATGGCGGGAGGCAAGGAAGCCTCCGAGTGCGCGATCAAGACATTGCGCGATGATTACTACGCCGCTCCTGAAACCCTGGCTCTGGAACACGCGCTCAAGGACTGCTTCGACGCGGTCAACCGCGCCGTGCTGGCCGAGCCGCCCGCGGGGCGGGCCACCACGCTCTCCGCCCTGGTGCTGCGCAACCGACGCTGGGCCGTCGGCCATGTAGGTGATACGCGTGTCTGGCTGTACCGCAACCGGCATCTCGTTCAGCTCACCGCGGACCACAGCCGCCTGTACGAGCATATCGGCTCCATGATCACGCGGGCCTGCGGACTGGATGTGCAACTCCACGCCGACATACAAAGCGGTGAACTGCGGGAAGGCGACGTGTTTCTCATCACCAGCGACGGCGTGCATGAAACGCTGGATGCCCAAACGATTACTGCGGGGCTTGCCGGAGAAAATTCCAGCGCGCAGGAAATCGCCGAAATTCTGGTGCAGCAAGCGCTCAGGGCGGGCAGTATGGACAACGTCAGTGCCTGTGTGGCGCGGGTGCAGCAACTCCCGCCGGAGACCGTATCCGACATAGGACTCAGCATAACCGCGCTGCCCATCCGTCCGTTGCCGAAAACGGGAGACACGGTGGACGGGTTTCTAATCGGTGAACGCTTGCACAGCGGGCGCCTGTCCACCTTATACGCCGCGCTGGACAGCGAAAGCGGCCAGCGCGTGGCCCTGAAATTTCCCAACCCGCGCCATGCCGACGATACCGCATTCGTGGATTATTTCCTGCGCGAGGAGTGGCTGGGCCGGCGTATAGACAGCCCGTATGTGGTAAAGACCATTACTCTTCCCCCGGGGCGGCGCACAGCGCTCTACTCGGTGATGGTCTTGCACAACGGCGAAACGCTCGCCGCGCGCATCAAACGAAAAAACGGCTTATCGGTGCAGGAAACGCTGTCACTCGCCCAGCAAATACTCACCGGGCTCGATCATCTGCACCGCAAAGGCGTAATTCACCGCGATGTGAAGCCGGAAAATATTTTAATAGACACCGACCACCGTGTGCGCCTCCTCGACCTCGGCGTAAGCCGCATCGAACGCATGGACACGGGCAGCAAGTCACTCGCACCGGTCGGCACGCCGAGCTACATGGCGCCGGAAGTCATCGCCGGCACTGAGGCCGATGAGCGCGCCGACGTGTATTCAGCCGCCGTGACCATATATGAAATGCTCACCGGCAAATATCCCTTTGGGGAAATCGAACCCTTCACCCATCCTACTTACAGCCATTTCATCCCGCCGGGTCGCTACAACCCGGATGTGCCGCCCTGGCTGTCTGAAATACTCAAAAAGGCCTGCACGCCCGACCCCAACCAACGCTACCCCCACGCCGCCGATTTCGCCGCGGCCCTGACTTCACCTCCGCAAAATAATCTTTCCCAACGCAAAGCACCACTGCTTGAGCGCATCCGCCCTGAGCACTGGAAAGCGTTATTTATCGCCTCGCTGTTGATGAATTTGTTGCTGCTATTCGCCTTGCTGCAATAGGGGGAGAGTAGTTACAGCGCTCATACCCTATGGCTGCTTTCCCCCAGAGTGACACCGGCGGCGATCAGGTGGGCGGTGCGCAAAGGCTCCGGCATCGTACTGTGCGGGCTGAATCGCTTGAGCAGCGTCTCGGTCTCGGTCAGGGACAGGCCGGCACGCTGCACGCAGACGCCGGCGACCGGCTCCATTCAGCACGCCGTCCAGCCGCGCACCGGCAAACATGGCGCCAACGACGAGCACATCGCCGCGGTGGCTCCGCTCGAACGGGGCATCGTCGAAGCCGATGACATGGGACAACCGGCGTCTGGCCATCAGGGTTCCGCCTCAGGCCGTCACAGGGGCCGGCCCAAGGGCATGAGCGCAAGCGGTACTTCGTTCCCTTCCAGCGGCACAGCGCGCTTCACTTCCTGGTCGTCGAAGGCGCCGACCATGACTGTGCCCAGACCCAGCGAGCCGGCCGCAAGGTAGACATTCTGCGCGGCATGGCCGACTTCCATGTGCACGTACTGAATGCCGCGCTGACCGTATTTCCGTGTCGTGCGCTCGAACACGGCGCTGAGCACCAGCACCGCCGCCGCTTCGCCCACGCACCCTTGTCCAAGCGCGGCTGCGGCAAGCGGCTGGCGCCGGTCGCCTGCGGCAGTCAGCACGAGCTCGCCCGCGTGCGGCCGGTAGTGATAGCTGCCACATTCCAGCCCCTTCACGTTTCCGGCGACCAGATGCACTTCCAACGGATAGAGCGCCCCGGCGGAAGGCGCGGTGCGGAGTCCTTCGGGACTGCTGACACCCTGCGCCGCCCACAGCAGACGCGCAAGCTCTTCCAGGCTGAGCGGCGTGGCTGCGAAATCACGCACCGAGCGGCGGCGGGCAAGCAGCCGTTCGATCGGATGCCAAGCGGCGGGATGCAGTTCGGGCAGCTTGATGAAAGTCTTTTCGCCAGCCATGCACGGTTCCTCTCGTTAACGGCTTCCGGACCACGCCATACTCAGAGACGCCATGAGACATGTCATTATTATAATTGCGGCCGGACAGGATTGCGTTACAATCCTTAAAATCAAGCTGAAAATGACAAAAGAATCAGACGCCAGGGAGAATATCGACCGCCTGCTGGAACAAGCGGGCTGGTCGGTATGCGATGCCGCGCGAGCCAGTATTCATGCCGCGCGCGGCGTGGCCATTCGCGAGTTCCCCCTGAAAAGCGGCCATGGTTTCGCCGATTATCTGTTTTACGTGGATGGCAAAGCCGCCGGGGTGATCGAGGCCAAGAAAGAGGGCGTGACCCTCACCGGTGCCGAGACCCAAGCGGCTAAGTACGTCCAGGGCCTGCCCGATGGTCTGCCGCGTTGGGCCAACCCGCTTCCGTTTTCCTATCAATCCACCGGCGCCGAAACCCGCTTCACCAACGGCCTCGATCCCGCGCCGCGCTCGCGCCCGGTGTTTGCATTCCATCGCCCCGAGTTGCTAGCAGAATGGCTGGAGAGCAAGCAGGACTGGCAGGGTGAGGGACCGCCACCCGATTATCTGGAAAAGGGCCATACCTTCCTCGCCCGCCTGCAAAAGATGCCGCCGCTTGAGGAAGAAGGCCTCTGGCCCGCCCAGATCACGGCCATCCACAACCTCGAACAATCGCTCAAGGAAAACCGCCCCCGCGCCCTGATCCAAATGGCCACGGGCTCGGGCAAGACTTACACCGCCATCAATTTCATCTACCGGCTTATCAAATTCGCCGGCGCCCGGCGTGTGCTGTTCCTGGTGGACCGCGGCAACCTCGGCGACCAGACGCTCAAGGAATTTCAGCAATACGCTTCGCCCTATAACAACTTCAAGTTCACCGAGGAATACATCGTTCAGCGCCTGACGAGCAACACCCTCGACACCACCGCGCGGGTCTGCATCTGCACCATCCAGCGCCTGTATTCGATGCTGAAGGGCAGGGAGCTGCCCGAGGACCTGGAAGAAGAATCCGGCGATCAACTCGGCCGGCTCTTCAAGAAGCCGGAACCGATCGAATACAACCCGAGCATTCCGATCGAAACTTTCGACATCATCGTCACCGACGAATGCCACCGCTCCATCTACAACCTCTGGGCGCAGGTGCTGGAGTACTTCGACGCCCACCTCATTGGCCTCACCGCCACGCCCAGCAAGCAGACCTTCGGCTTCTTCCACCAGAACCTGGTGATGGAATACAACCACGAAATGGCCGTGGCTGACGGCGTCAACGTCAACTACGACGTCTACCGCATCCGCACCAAAATCTCCGAGGCCGGCTCCAAGGTGGAGGCCGGCTACTCGGTGCAGATTCAGGAGCGCGACACCCGCAAGAAGCGCTGGGAACAGCTCGACGACGACTTCAGCTACGACCCCAACCAGCTCGACCGCGACGTGGTTGCCCCGGACCAGATCCGCACCATCGTCCGTACCTTCCGCGACAAGCTGTTCACCGAAATCTTCCCCGGCCGCACCTGGGTGCCCAAGACCCTCATCTTCGCCAAGGACGACGCCCACGCCGAAAACATCGTCGAGATCGTGCGCGAGGAATTCGGCAAGGGCAACGACTTCGCGCAGAAGATCACCTACCGCACCACCGGCGCGAAGCCGAAAGACCTCATCAACGAGTTCCGCACCAGCCCCATGCCGCGCATCGCCGTGACGGTGGACATGATCGCCACCGGCACCGACCTCAAGGCGGTGGAAGTCGTCATGTTCATGCGCGCCGTCAAATCCCGCTCCTTCTTCGAGCAGATGAAAGGCCGCGGCGTGCGCGTCATGAAGGCCGACGACCTGCAAAGCGTCACCCCCGACGCCAAGGCCAAGGACCACTTCGTCATCGTCGACGCCGTCGGCGTTTGCGAGCAAGACAAAACCGATTCGAGACCCATGGAGCAAAAGCCCACCGTAAGCTTCGAAAAGCTCATGCAAGCCGTCGCCTTCGGCAACACCGAAGACGACGTGCTCACCTCCCTCGCCGGCCGCCTCGCGAGAATGGAACACCGCATCAGCGCCGACGACGACAA